>JAJRPE010000307.1 GCA_024280935.1 Candidatus Hydrogenedentota bacterium | reverse complement strand
GATGTGGTTTTTTCCGTCGAATGTGGTACGGTCGAACAGGCGGGGAGAAGTGTCGAACATCTTCGGGGACTGCTTTGATTCATAAGTTAAATCACTGGTTTTTCCGATAAGAATTCATAAGACTCTGCCGTTCCGATATATGTTGGCGGGCTTTGATTTGTTTGAACGTGTCGGGTCGCGAAGGTGCCCCAGCGGGGCACAGGAACTTAGCTCAGGGTGGAGCGTAGCGGAACCCTGGGAATAAAGGATGAACAATGAAAAAGCCCGCGAAGCGGTCGGCGGAAATGACAGGGTGTTTTCCGTCACCCGCTACGCGGGTTTGGACCGCAGATGATACCGGTACCCAGGGTTTCGCTCGTGCCTCGCTTCACCCTGGGCTAAGTTCCGTCGTCCACTTCGTGGACTAAACGTGCGTTCAGCCTATGGATTGATTGCACAGGACTAAAGTTATCGGCCTCTTTTTGGGTTCCTCATACCCCCGGCTCTGCCGGTGGTTACTGATTCATTTAGGAAGGACATATCCATGAAACACCAGGGACTGACACGCAGACGATTCCTTGCGACGAGTTCCGCGGCAGCCCTCGCCGCTTGCGGCCCAACGATTCTTCCGGCGCGGGCATTCGGGACCACGGCGCCGAGCGAGCGGATTAACGTCGCTCAGATTGGCGCGGGCGGACGCGGTGACGCACACTTGGCCAGCTACCTTAAAAACCCCAACGCCCAGGTCGTGGCCGTGTGCGACTGCTTCAAATCGCGGAGGGATGGCTTCACCGCGCGAGTCAACGACTTTTATGCCGACGCATCGGGCAAGGCCTTCTACAAGGGCTGCAAATCCTATGGTGACTTTCGCGAAATCCTCGCCCGAGATGATATCGACGCAGTTTCCATTGCGACACCCGATCACTGGCATGTCCCCATTGCCATTGCTGCGGTAAAAGCGGGCAAAGACGTGTACGTGGAAAAGCCACTCGGCGTATCGGTGGCTTGGAACCAGGCCCTGCGCAAGATCGTCAATAGTCGGAAAGCCGTCTTCCAGTATGGAACCCAGCAGCGCTCCCAGGCGCATTTTCGTTTCGCCTGTGAACTCGTGCGCAGCGGATACATTGGTAAACTGGAGCGCATGGACGTATGGGTTCCCGATATTTCGACGCAATACACGGGCTTCCAGGTTGAGCAATACGGCTCCACCGAAGAAATACCGGTGCCCGATGATCTCGATTATGATATGTGGCTTGGTCCGGCCCCCGTGTCGCCCTACACGTCGGACCGTTGCTCGTGCTTCGGAGCATGGCATGTCTACGACAATGCGCTCGGCTTCATCGCGGGCTGGGGTGCCCACCCCCTGGATATCGCCCAGTGGGGCAATGACAGCGATGAAACGGCTCCCATTTCTTATGAAGGCACCGGAAAGTTGCCTGAAAAAGGGCTTTTCGACACCATCGAGAGCTGGGATCTCCATTGCGAATATGCCAACGGCGTGAAGATGCACTTTATGGATCACCGTATCGCCAAGCCCATCGTTTCGGGCTACCGGGTGTACAAAGAACACGGCACGACCTTCTTCGGATCGGAGGGATGGATCAGCGTAGATCGTGGCGGGCTTCATGCCAGTAACCCGGCCCTGCTCGACATCAAACTTAAAGACGACGACGTACACCTTTACGAAAGCGCCCACCAGATTGGCAATTTTGTTGACTGCATCAAGAGTAGAAAGAAGACGATTAACCCCGTCGAGTCTGCCGTGCAGTCTGATATGATTTCCCATCTCGGCAACGCCTGTATTCGCACGGGACGCCCCATCAAATGGGATTCGGCGAAGGAAGAGATTATTGGCGATGCCGAGGCCGCCCGGATGCTGGATCGGCCCCTGCGGAGTCCCTGGCAGATTTAATGAAACCCAAACAAGGAGGCGCAAGAGTGCGAAATATTTTAGTCGTTATCGGAATTGTGGGCGCGGCGCTGACCGCTGCGGGAGCGCCTCCACCGGAGTCCAGTGTGGATACCCTTACGGTGGTGCAGGAAGGAAACTCGGTATGGGTGCGACAGGGTGAGCGCGTCCTCTTGCGCTATCGTTTCGGCGAAGTGCCCTACAAGCCCTATGTGGAGGAATTATACACACCCGATGGGATCGACATCCTCCGCGACTCCCCTTCCGACCACAAGCACCACCACGCGCTCATGTACGCCATCAAGGTGGACGGCGCGAACTTCTGGGAAGAGCACAATGCACCGGGTCGTCAAGCCCATCGGGGCTTGAGCAATCTAAAAACAGGACGCGTCAAAGACACGCCCTACGCCCGATTCACGGAACGCCTGGACTGGATCGGCCCCGAGTCAGATAAAGTGCTGCTCCAGGAACAACGCACCGTAACCGTTTTTGACACATCGGCCACGGAACCCGCGCTCATCACGTGGGAATCCCGCTTCGAGGTTCCGGCGGGGAAGGAGAAGGCTGTCCTTGGCGGCTCGCACTACCATGGCCTCGGTATGCGCTTTGTGAAGTCCATGGATACGGTCGGCACCTTCATAACACCGACGGGAGAGTTGGGCGAACTCGTCAAAGGCGATGAGCACCTGACCCCGGCCCCGTGGTGTGCGTACACCGCCCCGGCCAACGGGAACATGGTCACGGCGGCCATGTTCGACAGTCCCGGCAATGTGCGCCACCCCGCCCTGTGGTTCACTATGAAGGAGCATTTTGCTTATCTTTCGGCGACGCTGGACCTGTGGCGAAACCCACTCGAAGTGATGCCGGGCAAGCCGCTGGTATTGCGCTATGGCGTGGCCCTCTGGGATGGCACCGCAGACAAAGAACAAATCGAGGTGACCTACCAACGCTGGCTCAAATTGGCCGCGCCATCGAAAAACCAGTAAACGATCACGGCCCATGTCATCTTGGCCCTTAAAAAATAACCGTCGGGTGCCACGGGTAGGCCTTTCAGGGCTTACCCGTGTAGTCCCTATCGGTGAGGGAGGCGATCCAAAAACAAAGATGGCGCATCTGCACGGGTAAACCCTACCGGGCCTACCCGTGGCACCCGGTGGTCTTTTTGCCGACTATAGTTGCCCGTGCCGTGAACGCTTACTGAAAACTGAGAACTTGCTATGGGGATGAACATTGACAACAACGTGAACACAACCCAAGGGAACCAGCCATGACGAACAAGCAAGACAATCGTTGTAAACATGCACTCACCCGAAGGAGCTTCCTGCAACACACCACGACGGCGGCCGTAGCGGCCTCGACTCTAACAGGCCTCTCACGCCACGCCGTGGCCGCAAATGACCGGATCGGTGTGGCGGTGATCGGTACGGGAGGCCGTGGCGGCAGTCACCTCAGCATGTGGGACCGCATGGCCCAAGAGGACAAGAATGTCGAGCTCGTGGCGGTGTGCGACACCTACCGCCCCCGGGTGGATCGCGCAGCCAAGCGCTACAAGGCCAAAGCCTACATGGACCACCGCGAACTCCTCGCCGATCCCGCCGTCGATGTTGTAAGCATCGCCACACCGGACCACCACCACGGATACCAGGCCATCGACGCGGTCAAGGCCGGGAAAGACGTGTACTGCGAAAAACCAGTGACCCACTGGCGTCAATTCGACCTGTTGAAAGAGCTTGCCTTCGAGGTAAAGAAGTCTGGCAGAGCCTTCCAACTCGGCACGCAAGGGATGTCCGACTCCGCCTGGCACCAGATGAAGAAGCTCGTGCAAGACGGCCTCATTGGGCAGCCTATTCACGCCGAATGCGGTTACTTTCGTGTGGGTGACTGGGGCGAGCGTGGCATGCCCATCGACGATCCAAATGTCAAGCCTGGTCCCGATCTCAACTGGGAGGCTTTCCTGGGCGATTCTCCCAAGCGTGACTTTGACGTAAGCCGCTACTTCCGTTGGCGCATGTACGAAGACTACGCGGGCGGCCCCTGCACGGACCTCTTTCCCCACTCCCTCACGCCCGTGACCAGCATTCTTGGCGCGGGCTTCCCCAGCAGCGCTGTGGCCACGGGCGGGAAGTTCCGCTACCAGGAACGCGAGGTTCCAGATACCTTCAACATGCTCGTTGATTACCCCAGCGGAATCACCATCGCCGTGCTCGGCACCCAGGGAAACAATCACCAGGGCGCTGAATCACGGGGTGCGGGGGGACGACTTCCCATCATTCGCGGCTGGGACGGGAGCCTCACCATCGAAGCGGAGGAAATCGTCTTCCGCCCAACCCAGGGTTCGGAAACGAAAGCCCAGCGCTTCGCCATCGAACGCAAGCAAGAGTTGTTTAATCACTTCCGTAACCTTGTCCAATGCCGCGCCGAAGGCCGCGTAGACACTTGGAGCGATGTCGAACTCGCTTATCAAACGCAAACCGCCCTCATCATGGGCTATCTCGCGCTCCGCGAGGGAAAAACGGCCAAATTCGACGCAAAAAAGGAGACTATCGTCATCTAAGGTGACCGGGCCACAATCAATATTCACCACAGAGGCACAGAAGACACGGAGAAAATTATTCTCCGTGTCTCTGTGTCTCAGCGCACACATACAAAAATTAGACATTCCGATTGAATTGACGTATTATTTGTATCCTTTTACTTTTTACATCCCGGTTCAATGAAAATTGGAGGGTCTGGAATGTCTGCTGTGCAACGCGCCATATTAAGTTGTTACGACAAAACCGGTATCGTTGAGTTGGCCTCGCTGCTGACAGAGTTCGGCGTGGAGCTTATCAGCACGTCGGGCACCTTGCGTGTATTGCGCGAAGCGGGCATTGAGGCCACAAGTATCGAGGATTTCACGGGCGTTCCCGAACTTATGGGGGGGCGTGTTAAATCCCTTCATCCGAAGGTACACGCGGGCCTGCTGGGGCTGCGGGACAACAAGCTCCATTGTGAACAGATGCAATCCTATGAGATGGAGTGGGTGGATATGCTGGTGGTGAACGTCCAGCCCATGGCATCGCTGCTCGCCCAAGTTGGCCGCACTACGGAAGAAGTGCTTGAGCAGACGGACATCGGCGGCATCGCCATGCTCCGTTCCGCGTCGAAGAACTTCCGCTACGTGACCTGTGTCGTAAACCCGGAGCGCTACGCGTCGGTCATACACGAGCTGCGTGCCCACGAAGGCTCGATTACCTTCGCCACCCGCTATCGTCTTGCCCAGGAGGCCTTCGCCCTGACGGCTGACTACGACCGCGCCATAGCGGAGTTTCTGCGCGAAACGGTTCCCCCGGCAGAGTAATATGTCACGGGACTTATGGGGCCTTAGTCCGCGAGCGTTGTCATAAACAACAAGAAAACCCTTCGTCTCAGGGCGGCACCATAAATCTTGGTTGTGCCCCCGCGGGGCACAGGAACTTAGCGGTGGAGCGAGGCACGAGCGAAACCCTGGGAATAATGGACGAACGATAAAAAAGCCCGCGAAGCGGTCGACGGAAATGGCGGGTCATCTTCCGTCACCCGCTACGCGGGTTTAGAGCGTGCAGAGCACAGGTACCTGGGGTTGCGCTCGTGCCTCGCTTCACCCCAGGCTAAGTTCCGTCGTCCACTTCGTGGACTAAACGGGCACTCGAACTTTTTGGTGCCTCAATCTGCAAGAGCGGTCACAAAAAACAAGAAAATTCTCAGGCAGGGATGACAAGGACCATAGATCTTGGTTGTGGCCCTGCCACTTTAGTTTTACCGGTGATACCGGCTCCTAATCCAGGGGCCTTCCCCATACCCCGGCTCTGTCGGTGGTTACTGATTTGAAACAAGGAATTACCATGAATATCTTAGTACTCGGCGGCGGTGGGCGTGAACACGCCATGGCGTGGAAAGCAGCCCAAAGCAAGGAAGCCGAATGCATCTATTGCGCGCCAGGCAATCCAGGTATGGCTCAGTTGGATAAGGCCATCTGTGTTTCCGTGGATGGAGACGATTTCAGCGCCGTCGCAGTCTTCATTAAGGAAAAGAATATCGGGATGGTCCTCGTGGGTCCCGAAGCACCACTGGCAGCGGGTATCGTGAATGCCCTGCAATCCACCGGAGCGATGGTCTTTGGTCCCTGCAAAGCCGCCGCACGCCTGGAAGCAAGCAAGTCCTTTTCCAAGGAGTTCATGGCCCGGCACAATATTCCCACGGCACCCTATAAGGCGTTCACGGATGCCGCCGAAGCCAAGGCCTATGTGGAAGAAGTAGGGGTGCCGCTGGTAGTCAAGGCCGATGGTCTTGCTGCGGGCAAGGGCGTCACGGTCGCCCTGGACAAAGCCACGGCCCTCAAGGCGATTGATGATGCCATGGTCACGGGTGTTTTTGGGGATGCCGGCAATCAAATCATTATCGAAGGATTTCTGGAGGGAGAGGAAGCCTCTATCCTGGCCTTTGCCGATGGGAAAACCGTAATACCCATGGCCTCCAGCCAAGACCACAAACCGGCCTTCGACGGGGACAAGGGACCCAATACCGGCGGGATGGGGGCCTACTCACCGGCACCGGTGGTCACCGATGCGTTGATGGCCGAAATACAGAAAACTGTGCTCCAGCCCTGTATCGATGGCATGGCGACCGAGGGTTCACCCTATGTGGGCGTGCTCTACGCCGGTCTCATGATTACGAAAGATGGACCGAAGGTTGTGGAATTCAACTGCCGTTTTGGTGATCCGGAAACGCAGGTTGTGCTCCCGCGACTGACGAGCGACCTGGTTGAGATTGTCAGGGCATGTTGCACCGGGACCTTGGACCAGATCGCGTTGGAATACACGTCGGATGCCTGCGCCACGGTCGTTATGGCCAGCGAAGGTTATCCGGGAAGTTATCCCAAGGGCTGCGCCATAACCGGCATCAACGAGGCGGAGGCCGATGGCACGGCTCAGGTATTCCACGCGGGAACCCGGGAAGAGGGTGGCGAATTGCTAACCAGTGGGGGACGGGTACTTGCCGTAACCGCCCTCGGTGCCACGCTGCGGGAAACGTTGGAGCGTGCCTATGACGGCATAGAGAAAATAAGCTTTGAGGGCGCGCAGTACCGGAAGGACATTGGTCAGAAGGCGTTTAAGCACCTGTAGGCTGTTGAACTCAGATGCCTCCCAGGAAAAACAAAATGGGATACGCATTCACGGGCCACTACGGGTGCCACCCTTACACGGAGGAGCGAAGCGGGAGAGTTTAAGGGTAGTTGATATGGGATTCTCGGTACCCCACACCCACAAGGCCACTCGTGCCTCGTGTCCGTGTAGGCGGCACCCCAAGTTGTTTTGGAGAGAAGCGGGGCTAACACCGGGAACGGTGAGGTTGTGAAGGCTTACAAAAAACAAACACCCCGTAGCACGGCGACGCGCTATGGGGTGTACTTCCGAAAGGGGGCTTTAGAAGCTGGATTCGGTTTGGGTGTTCAAGTCCTTGGCATAGAGTCTTTTATCCGTATAACTCTTCGCCTTCAGAAGGCCCTGCATTGCCTCACCCAAAATATGATCGGCACCCTTGGCCGCACCGTTGCGGCACGAAACAATGCCAAAGCGCAATTTGGCTTGTGTGGGACAGCACGGATCGTTGAAGGTCATCGTGGTGATTTCTTCGTTAATCTTCTGGGCGTATTGCACCGCCTCTTCCATAAGCGTATGGGGGAGCACTGCGGCAAACAGCGCGCCATCGTAGCGTGCAAGGATATCGTAATTCCGCGAACTTCCCCGCATCGCCATGGCGACTTCCACGAGGATGTCATCCAAGGCTGCGGTGCCCACCTCGACATCCAGCGCACTGGTGTCATCCACATCAAGCATCACGCAGGACACTGTGTAGTCGTAGCGATGGGCCTTTTCCACCTCTTCCTGGAGGCGTTCCAAGAGAAAGCGGCTGTTGCGGAGTCCCGTCAGTTGATCGGTATAGGCTGTGTCAATCACATCATCGGCAACGGGAAGTTCGTCCCGTGATTGCATCGTTCTCATAATAGCCTCTATGCGTATCATGACAATGGGAAGATTGAAGGGCTTCGCGATAAAATCCGCCGCCCCCAAATCATACCCTTGAATCACGTTTTCAGCATCACTGTGGGCCGTAATAAAAATAACCGGCAACCCTGCGGTGGCGGGATCAGCCTTCAATTGGCGGCAGACCTCATAGCCATCCATGTCAGGCATCTCGACATCAAGGAGCAAGACATCAACCTGACCACTGCGACAGAGGTCAAGGGTTTCTCGGCCCGTATATGCAGCAAGTGCGCGGTAATTATTCAAACGCAGCCCCATGCAAAGCAGATCATTTTCGTCCGCGCAGTCATCCGCGACACAAACAGCAAATTTTTCCACGCTAGACCCCTGGTTCCAAATACATATTTTCAGTTACCTCCAAGGTGTTAATCGTCAAAATTTTACCCTATTTAGGCGCATTTAGCAAACTTAGCATATATATTGCAGGCCTGGCAGGTTGAGTGCTTCCTGACAGGTCGCATACAATTCGGAAATATTCATCAAAACAGAAAAACGCTTGACGGACTTAGGTCCCTCTCGAAGGAACCCACAACACCATGAGAAATGCATTCGGAAGACCTGCCCAACGGCGTCGGCCCACCATCAATATCACGTCGCTAATCGATGTAATGTTTCTCTTACTCATATTTTTCATGGTTTCGTCCGTCTTCCGGGACACGATCGGGATGGACATCTCTCTCCCAGCGGCGACCACCGCAACCGAGCAGGAATCCGCCCCCTACGAAATATTTATCATGGACGACGGCAGCATTAGCTTCGGAGATGCGCAGGGGCTGTCCATGGAGGAACTGGAGGAGTCCCTGCGCGTGTTGATCGCACGTGAACCGGAGGCGCGGATGGCGTTGACCGCAGACGGAGCCGCCGCTTTCAAGGATGCCGTTTCGGTGATTGACATTGCACGCAAGGTGGGGGGGGCAAGGCTCATTATCCGCACCGAGTTGCCGAAGAATGCCAATCCCCAGGAAATCCTTAGCAGCCCATGAAACCGAACCATTCCAACGAGCAATTGTCGTGGTCACGATGGCGGCTTGTCTTCCATGGTTTCCAAGGACATTCCTGATGGCTTCGGCGTAGGCGGGGGCTTTTCGGTTTCCTTCGTGGGCTTAACCTGGTCCATGGCTTCAAGCCCTGGTGCGCTACGGGCCGTGGCACCGTTGTTCGCCTTGGATTGCGGTGGTTCCGGGACGGGATGCGGTGCCTCAAGCACCGTCTCCGACAGGGGTGCCAGTGTTGTGGTCGTGGATTCTTTCTTGTCAGCGGATTGGCACCGTTCCTGGGCAGGATCCGGTTCCACCAGAGTTTCCTCCGACGCACCCGCCGTTTCCAAAGCGACCAGTTCGGTAGCTGGGTGGATTTTCAGCGGGCGGCCCACGCTCGGAAGGTCGTCGTCCGTTGACGGTTGCTTGTCGGCCAGAAGGGGTTCATCTTCAAGGGGATCAAGGAATTCTGAAATAGTCCAATCGGTCTTGTCTGCGCGGCGGCTTATCCGATCACGAACGATATCGATGTCGAGAGAATCAGGAAAATCCCGCATGAATCGGGCAAGCTGATAGTCGGCCTTCTCGGGCATATCGAGTTCTTGATCGTAAAGTTCACAGAGGTGGTTGACTGCCTTCAGGGCATCGTCTGCTTGTTTTGATCGCTTCCTCGCACGCAGGTACCAGGCAGCAGCCTCCTCCGGATGACCAAGGATACGTTGCACCCTTCCCACGCGACTGAGCACCTCGACGTTATGGGAATAGATGCGGGCCAACACGAGATACTCATCGAGGGCGGCCTCATAATCTCCATCGCGCTCCAGGGCATCAACGGGGCCATAGCGCGGCTCATACAGCGCTTTATCATCTCCTGAGGTGACCATATCCACGAGCACTCGGGAAACCAGTGATATAAACACATGGGCATACAAAGCGAAGCCCGCCATGCACAGGCCCAGCATAGCAGCGAGGTGAAGGAGGAACTGGCCCGCAAGCACTTGGCGCAACGCGAGGGTTTCGATCCCGAAAAACACCCCTACAAACACGCTCGTCGCAAGTTCGAGCGTCATGGTACTCTCTTCGTAGTACAAATAGCGCCTGCGAAGCAGGTAGATGCCCCAGCCGAAGAACGGTACCAACAGGGCGTATCCAATCAGTTGAATTAGAAGCAAAGTACGAAAAAGCCCATCGGATCGGATCCTCCATAGATTCCTGAATAAACGATAACCCGATAAAGGCGCAAAAGTCCAACTTTTTTCGATATTTCTGCCGAAGTAGCCGGAACACAACCCGGCATCATCGTTCTGACAGTCCGTCACCCGAGATATTGCATTTATTTTAGCAGCTCTCGCAGACTATGGCCTAGCAAAAAAAGGGGCATAACCCGCAGAATCTTACGAGAATCCCCATTTTAAGCCCCGAAAAATTGACTTCGATTGAAGGTGATCGCTATGATTCAGCCGTCGTGTATGTGGCGTATGCTGGATGTGCCATCATCGATTTGAAGGCCGCGCCAAGCGGTCTTATGCCACCGGGTGCTATCCGTTGAACAGACCGCCTCTCACAGCTTGTTTAGTCATAAATCAGTCGATGCTGTGCGCCCTTTCCGAACTTAGTAAAGGTACCTGACATGAAATTCACGATCATCGGAGGCGGTAGTTCCTATACCCCCGAACTCTTGGATGGCCTGTTTTCACGCTTGGAATCCATCCCCGTATCCGAAGTGTGGATGATGGATCTGGATGATGCGCGGTTACAGATCAATGCCGACTTCGCCCGCCGAATGGCCTCGAAGCACGGTGACCCCTTCACGGTACACACCACCAATGACATGCGAGAGGCCGTAAAAGGGGCCAAATACGTTATTACGCAAATTCGTGTCGGCCAGATGCAGGCACGTATCGAAGACGAACGCTTGGGACTTCGCCACAATATCGTCGGCCAGGAAACGACGGGGGTGGGTGGCTTTGCCTGCGCATTGCGCACCATTCCGCGGATTATTGAGGTGGCCCACGCCATGGAAGAGTTGGCACCCGACGGGTATCTCCTGAACTTCACCAATCCCGCCGGTATCGTGACCGAAGCGGTGCTCAAGCACAGCAAAATAAAAAGTGTGGGCTTGTGCAACGTGCCCATCGGCATGATCATGGAGACCATCAAGTATTTCGGGGGCGAGGTGGCCGATATCGAGCTGGACTATGTGGGCCTGAATCACCTTTCGTGGGTGCGTCAGTTTAAGAAATCCGGTGAAGATATTACGGCGGGGGTGCTGGAGAAGTTTTTTGAGAACGCACGTGACGAGTGGGAACATGAAATCACTCGGGACAATATGATTTCCACCATGTCCAGCCTGGGCATGTTCTGTAACTACTATCTCCAGTATTTTTATTCCACCGATACGGTGCTGGAAACGATTAAGGGCAAAGACAAAACCCGGGGAGAAGAGGTGTTGGAAATAGAGGCGGCACTCTTCAAGCAGTATGCCGATCCCAACCTCAAGGAAAAGCCCGAAGAGTTGAGTCAGCGGGGGGGAGCCCACTATTCGACAGCGGCTTTCTATTTGATCGACGGTATTGAGAATAACCGCCAGAACCGGCAGATCGTTTGTTGCCGCAACAATGGAGCGGTTCCCACCTTCGACGACGATGTCGCGGTAGAGGTCAGCGCCATCATTGGTAAAGATGGGGCCAAGGCCATTCAGCAGGAAGCGCCTGCCCCCATCATTCGTGGCCTGATGCAACAGATTAAGGCCTATGAGACCATGACCGTCAAGGCGGCGATGACCGGTGATCGCGAGGTTGCCTTTCAGGCGCTGCTACTCAATCCCCTCATGCCCAACGCGACGGGTTGCCGTGCCCTTTTGGATGATCTGCTGGAAGTTAACAAGGCCCACCTGCAAGGCACCTTCTTCTAAAGTGAGTCCTCAACCCGACAAGAACGAAAGTGGCCGGACCACAGCCAAGCTCTACGGCCCTTACTCATCCCTCGCTCAGAATTTGTAGCGGTTTTCCCAGATTAAGGCACTGCCCTTAAACAGACATAGTGTGAATTCGGACCCAGGGCGTTGCCTTGGCTAGCCTGTTGTGCCCTTTCG
>JAJRPE010000306.1 GCA_024280935.1 Candidatus Hydrogenedentota bacterium | reverse complement strand
CGTGAGATGCTCGCCCCGACAGCCGCCGTCATGGGCAAGGGCCTCGGTGAAGATGTCGCCCTCATCACGGACGGCCGCTTCTCCGGCGGCAGCCACGGATTCGTCGTCGGGCACATCACCCCCGAAGCCCAGCAGGGCGGCCTCATCGCCCTCATTAGAAACGGCGACCCCATCACCATCGACGCGGTGAAGCGCACCATCAGCCTCGACGTACCGGCGAAGGTCATCAAGGAACGGCGTGCGAAGTGGAAGGCTCCCAAGGCCCGCTACAAGACGGGCGTGCTCGCAAAATACGCCAAGCTCGTCTCGTCGGCCTCCGAAGGCGCGGTGACCGACAAGGACTTGGGCCTGTAATCGCAGCGACAATCGAAAACCACAACGCGGGCGATTTATCCTGGGATGAATCGCCCGCGCTTCTTTATTCGTCAACTCCCATCCCAAACACCCAACGCCACCAAGCACATCGTCTGGGTGCCACCCGTACACGGAGGAGCGAAGCGAGGGAGTTTACGGGTGCGGGTGCCCGGGCTGCAACTTTCCCGCGCCCGACAATGGCAAGCGCTCCGCCCCAACAGGCCCGCCGCCGCGCATTCACAGGCACTAACGTAGCTTAGCCTTCCAGGCTGAGATAAGGGCCACCCAATCTCCGAAGGAAGTATCTGGTCGACAAGGGCGACCAAGAGTTTCCAAGGAGCACATCGCAGTCACCATGCCGCATTCGGAACACTGCGGCTCCCACTCCAGACATGACGTGATTCTTGAAGTCCCATGCGCTCACTATCTCAGCCTGGAAGGCTAAGCCACGTTAGCTCACCGTGCTGGCTGCAAGTGCGCTGGTTGCTACGGGGGACTGTGGTCACGAGCCAATTCAGGCGCTTGGCCCAGTATAGATTCCGTGCGAAATCAATGCTATCTTTCTGACAATATCAAGAGCCAACTCCCCACTTGGGATTGCCCTTTGCTGGTCAGAGCGCGCCATCGTTTCCTCACCTGCACCCCACAGACTTTCTAGTCATAGGCATCATAGGAAACGAATAGCACGGCCTCACTTCGCTTAAGATAAGTTATCTCAACGACCTCTCTCGTACGACTACTCCCATACACGGGGTCGAGTTGAAGTGAGAAGAAGTTGCGGACAGGGTCGCCAGAATTAAAGTTCTTTTTCAAGATTTTGATTACGCGACTCCTGACGGCGTAGCGACTATCTGCCAATCGTGCGTCGCCGACCGGCATCTTCACCCACCCAGCATGTGTTGCGTCTTCCGCAACGATGCCAAGATACGTTTCCCAGTCCTCGAACTCCGGATGTGTAAGAAAAACAATACTGCCATCATCCATATTCTGCGTGGCATTGCTCACTTGAGTGCAATCCTGGAGGAAGGGCTTCCACCTTTCTGTATTCAATATAACCGCTGTTCTCGGCTCAAAGAAGTCAGTCCAGCGCATAAACTCCATAGTGCAGACCAGTCCCAGAACGATGAGTACCGAGACTGCGAGAACTACGCGCGCCAGATTTCTTACGAGCACGACGCAACCCCGCCCGGCACCCCTTCCCCGCCCCCCTGCCGAGGTGTGATTGTTGCTGACATGATCAGAATCTTCGGACATCTGCCACCTTCCTTTCGTGCCGTGCAATCACCGCAGGGCAAGCAGCACCACAGATCGAATGCAACCGCAAACGAAGACTAACACCGCTGCGGATTTCTGTCAACGCAATGTGCTGGAGATCGGCCCACTCCCTGCGGTGCCGTGGCGAACATGGATTCAGGGCTGTGAACCCCGCAAGATAGACTCGCATAATAACGCGAGCGATTCTTACAGGAAGCCGGATGTCTCCGCCTGCGGCGCATCTTCAACCTGCCGAACACAAAGCCCAAGCGGGCAAATGGCAAGCACGCCACCCCAACAAGCCCAACGTCACACATTCAAAGGGCGCTAACGTGGCTTAGCCTTCCAGGCTGAGATAAGGGCCATGCAAACTCCGAAGGAAGCATCTGTCCGGCAAAAGTAACCAACAGTTCCCAAGGGGCATATTTCGGTCACCGTGCAACCTTCGGAACAGCATGGCTCCCATTCCAGACACAACGCAAATCTTGGCACCCCGCGTGCTCGAAACGTCAGCCTGGAAGGCTAAGCCACGTTAGCTCCCCTCGTTTAAGACAAGTGAGCGCTGGTTACTGCGGTCCCCCCGTAGCTACGCATGCCGTTTCGCTTTTGCTACCCGGCAAGCACCCGCATCACCATCTCCGGCTCCCGGGCCACAACATTCAGCAGCACCAGTGCAGGACCACGAGGTGTCCTATCCCCTCGCTCCCAATGGCGCAGGGTGCTCACGCTGATGCCGAAGGCCGACGCAAACTCGGTCTGGCTCAGGCCAATGCGAGCACGGACAGCCCTCACATCCAGCGGTGACATATCGTGGATGACTGCCTGGGGACACCCACCCTTGGCAAAGTCAATGGCCTCTTCCAGGCCCTTCCTTATACTCTCGAATGCTTCGCTCATCGTCGACTCCGATACTGCTCGACCAAGACCTTCGTCAGTTTGGCCAATTGGTTTGCTTCCGCCTTGCTGAGATTGGCCTTCTCACTTTTTCCGAAAACAGACAACAGGAAGACTGGAACCGTGGTATCGTGATAAAAGTACACGACACGCACGCCGCCGCTCTTGCCTCTATCGCCAACCGCCCATCGAATTTTTCTGACACCACCCGTACCCTGCAAAAGGACACCCGCGTCTGGATTCGATGCCAGATAGTTGATGAGTAGTCGCCTCTCATTTTCGGCCAAGAGCGACTTCGCGCGTCGCTGAAACTCTGGCATTTCTACGACTGTCTGCATATGCTCAATTGTAATCCATTGGATTATGGCTGTCAAGTATCATGCGGAGCGTTTATTGGTCACTCCACCTTCGAAACACCGTGGCTCCCATTCCAAACGCACGCAGAACAATGGCAACCACTCCACGCCAACAAGCCCACCGTCACGCATTCACAGGCACTAACGTAGCTTAGCCTTCCAGGCTGAGATAAAGAGCACCCAAACTCCGAAGGAAGCATCTGGTCGGCAAGCGTGACCAACAATTCACACAGGACAAATTTTTGCCGCCGTGCCAATTTCGGAACATCCTGACTCCCACTCCAGACGTGACGTGATTCTTGAAGTCCCGCGCACTCACTATCTCAGCCTGGAAGGCTAAGCCACGTTAGCTCACCTTGCTAAAGGCCGGGTGCGCAAGACACTTCAGGTGCCCCATCCACCACAGCGGGCATTGTAAATATCCCCCCCTCCCCGCGCATAGGCCTGCAACACCGCAGCGGCCTCTTCCCGCCGGACATCGGTCACCACGGCAATCCCCCGCTCTTCCAGGGCACCGCGCCAATCATCCACCTTCGGCCCCTCGTCGAATCCAACCTCCCGGGCATCGCAATCCCGTGCCCCGGTGACTACGCGCCGTACGCCCGACCAGGGAATGGCCCCGAGGCACATGGCGCAGGGTTCCGTGCTGCACACCAGCTCATGGGCCACCATGCCCTCGCCGCCCAAGTCGTAGGTCCCCAACACGTCTTGGGCGATGGCGATGGCGACGATTTCCGCATGAAGCAGGGACGACCGCTGGGTGGGGACCAGGTTCACCCCCAGGGAAATCAGTCTCCCCGATTCCGCCTCGAAGGCCGCCGCGGCGAAGGGGCCGCCGGTCTTTTCCGACACGTTCCTTCGGGCCGCATCGACAACGAAGTCCATGCGCGCCTCAAGGTCTGCAACAACGCCAACATCCTTGACGAAGTCCGCGATCCACGGGGGCAATTCGTATCGGATGCTATCGGGTTGTTGGAACATACCCCCTACTCCGCCTCCCGCTCCACGTAAAAGTACGTGCCCGCCAGTTCGCTTTGCCAATGGTCGTTGGGATTGGTCCGGGCGTAGACCACCAGCAAGGTGTTCGGGGCCACCTCGGCTATCGAGATGTAATTACTGCAATCGGGCGGATAGAGATCCTGGAAAAAGGGGATGATGGGACCCCAGCTCGTTCCTTCGTCGCTGCTGAACATGAGCCAGTTTCCGGGGCGGCCATAGCTGACCACGAGGATTCCGTTCTCCATCAGCAGGGTGTCGGGCCACACGCCAAAAGGGGTTATGGGATCAGGCACACCCCAGGTCTTGCCGCCGTCGAGAGAGGTCGCCCGATAAATAGGCGTTTGTTTCGCGTAGCCGAAGGGCATATCGACGGTAGGATCGCCGTTGTTATGGCTTCCGATGGAGGCCTGGTAACTCGCGCCGCTGCGCATGAAACTGAGCAGTTTCCCATCGGGCAGGACCAGAAGCGAGGACTCATCGAAACCCTCCCCCCGCACGTCCTCGGTCGTATCGAAAGCTATCGTCGAAAGGTAGTGCCACGTCTTCCCGCGATCCGTTGAGCGCAACACGAGACTCCGAAATTTCTTCTCAATCGCTGTTCCCTTGTCGTTCCTGCAATACATGCTCATCAGCAGCGTGCCATCTTCAAGGCCGACGATCTGGCGACATAAGACACCCCGCCAGTTGCGATAGGGTTCGGGCAGATAGATCTTTGCCGGGTCGCTTGTGCGCGTAACGCCATGGTCCGTTGAACGGAAGAACTTTGCCTCAAAGACGCCCGCCTCATCAGTTTTGACCATGGAAACTTCCGGTCTTCCCGCTCCCGTGGAATGCTCACTGGTATAGGAGGACTGAAACATGATGACTTCGCCATCGGGTCCGGGGAATTGATAGGTGGAGTTCTCCAGGATGTGATCGACCTGTTGCCAGGTCGTTCCGCCATCACTGGAGCGACGGTTGTAGACCTGAATATCGCCGTTATTGAATTTGAACACACTCCCCGCCGGGCAGAAACTTTTCTGCTCGGGAACGATTACCTGGGTTTCCCCCCGAATGACCTTGATACCCGGAACGTAGCTCACTCGGGGCTTGATCGTTGCGAAGGCTGGATCAAAAGGCCGTTGGGTTCTACCCGTATCGACGGAGTCTGTAGGCGGGTTTTCCTGAGCCAACGCATTCGTCGCCAAAAGACAGATGAGCACCAACAAAGGGAACATCTTTATCATGGAATACGTGTAGAATCGCATTATTGTTTTCCTTGTTACTATCGCGAATGACGGAACTACTGACAGACTTTCACCAAGCAACATCACCGCTACTGAAAAGTCTGCCCATTATGCATCAACCAACCACCCACATGCCGCCCCTTTGGGTCATGGTGGGTCCAATGTACCACACCTCCTTTTTCATTCCACGCGTATTCGCCATAGAACTCAACCAAATCGCCAACGCGCAACGCATTGATTCGTGGTGCGAGATCGATATTGTGCGCAATAAGCAGGGTCTTCCCTGACGATAACTGAAGGATAAACCTCTGGTGTCGCCTGCCTTCGTTGTCGTCTGGAAGAATACGGCTCACCACCGCCGAGCCACGTACCTGCACGTCGCTCTGTCGATTCTGATAGGCGCTGACAACCTGCTGGTCGTTCCCCTGTATCGGGGTTGTTTCCATACTGCGTGGAGGCGACGGCTGCCTGTCACCCTGGATTTCTCTCGTTGGTGTGCTGACAACAGGCGGAGACATCTGAACGCCGATATAGCCGAGCAGTCCAAAACCAATAAACACAGCAATGAGTAGCTTTTTCATAGACTTCCCTCACCTTTCAATTAGTCTTCTTCCACAGAAGTTTTTGTGACTCAATCTGGAAGAACTGCTAGAAAAAACAAGAAAGTTCTCAGGCGACGAGGGCCAAGGACCATAAATCTTGGTTGTGGCCCCGCCACTTTGGCACAGTTATTACCGCAAGCCCGACCCGTTTATTCTACCCCCGTGTTCCCTCAGCTACAGACGGACTTCCCCAAGCAACACCACCGCCCCTTCCCCCACCGCCTTGCGGGCATACTTTTTGTCTGCCGTGACAAATTTCGCCCCAGTCTCCAGCGCCACCGCATGATAAAGCGTGTCGAATAGATGGTGCTTGTGCTTCACCGACAAGTGGGCGGCACGCTGGTAGACATTCAGGCTATCCAGCACCGGCAACTTCATGGCATCCAACACCCCCGCAAGCACATCGACTTCTTTGGGCCGATCCCGCGCCAGCACGGCGAGTACTTCCGCTTTCCAATGGGTCGGTTGAAGTACGTGATCCTTCCCCTGCTTTACACGATAAAACAGGGCCATAGCCTCGTCGATGTGCGCCTCTGCAGGATCGTCCTGAGAGAACCATTTAACCACCACGCTGGCATCAAGAACCAAGTTCATTCACGCAGTTCCTGTCGAATCCGGTAAATCTCGGCATCAGTAATGACCGGGGCGTTCTTTCGCAACTCCAGAATTACATCCATCGCCTTGGAGCGCTGCTCCTGAACATTCCGCGCCTCAATGGCCTCCTTTAATAACCGGGTTACGATGGCACTCTTGTTTTCTCCGGCAAAACAAGCGTTGAATTCCTCTTTCACCTTTTCAGGGACACTAAAATTCATGGTGGACATGGCCTCTGCCTCCATTGTTGAAATATTCAACAACATTATACCATGCCCGTTGCGCTTACCAATCCAGAATTGCGCTACCTAAGTCGGAACCTTTTATTTCTTCTTCATCGCCACGAATAATATAAGATGAGCATGGCGTATTTTTGCGACAATATTGCCTACGCTGCGCACCCGGCAGCAAAGAATTTTCTTGTTGAGAAAACAAGAAAAGGACCAAACAATGTAGGATAGCCGTCTCGGCTGTCACGACCGACGGTACGTTATCCGAGATTCCAAGCGCGTGCAAACTTTCCGTAGAGGCCGCAAACGACCTGTGACAACCGGGACGGATGTCCTACATACACACCCTTCGTCTTGTTATAGCCAATGTTTACTACAGTTCCTAGGAGCATTCAAAAAAAACTTCTTGTTTCTTATAGCAGTTCTTCCAGATTGAGGCACTAAACAGCAGCGATGAAGCAGCACCGCCGTTGAATCTATACAATTCATTACGCTAAAGTTGAGCTGTGCTGTTTGCACAAACGATTGCACACGGAAATTCACCAGGATGGACCGTCCATGAGAAAAGAAACCTTCATCAGCCGCCGTCGCTTCCTTCAGGGCACTGGCGCAATGGCCGCCACGGCCCTTCTCAACACGCCCTCCGCCCAGGCCGCACGGGTTGGTCACGCTGACAAGGTTCGGCTCGCCATTATCGGCTGCGGCGGTATGGGTCGCGCCCACGCTTATGCATTGGCCCACAATGAGGGCTGCACCATTAAGGCCATCTGCGACGTTTACACTAAAAAGTACGATGAACTCGCCGATAACCTCAAAACCATTACGGGCACGCGACCCGATACCTACCAGGACTTTCGCGCTATTCTGGAGCGGGACGACATTGATGCCGTGTTCGTGGTTACGCCCGACCATTGGCATCCCCTCATCACCGTCATGGCCTGCCGTGCGGCTAAGGATGTCTATGTAGAGAAACCCGTGTGTACCACAGTCCACGAAGGACGGGCCATGGTGGAGGCTGCCCGGCGCTATGGGCGCGTCGTGCAGGTGGGCACGCAGCACCGCTCCATGCCGGTCTTCCAGGAGGCCCTCCGCTATATTCGCGCAGGGAAGCTGGGCCACATTACCTCGGCCACAGCATGGATACATGTAAACGACATCCCCGTGACGGAAAGCGCCGAACCCGTGCCCGAAGGACTCGACTGGGACATGTGGCTCGGACCCGCGCCGTGGTCCCCCTATTCGCCGGAGCGCTATCTGGAATTCAAAGACTGGCACGATTACGCCCGGGGCGGCGAGTTGACCAATTGGGGGGTCCATCTGATGGATGTGCTTCACTGGGGAATTGGGCAGGACCG
This sequence comes from Candidatus Hydrogenedentota bacterium, assembly GCA_024280935.1. GTDB lineage: Bacteria > Hydrogenedentota > Hydrogenedentia > Hydrogenedentales > JAEUWI01 > JAEUWI01. The sequence continues at coordinate 3,266 of JAJRPE010000306.1, read as the reverse complement.
TCCGTTGAGCATACAGGCGCTGGGCGGAAGCTACCGGAAGTCGCCGGGAGCCGACAACTATGAGACGGTCGAGGCGCTGTTTGAATACCCCGGCTGCACGGTGACGTGGGAGCAACGCCATGTGAATGACTATTCCCGGAAAAAATTCGGCATGAAATTTCAAGGCCCCGAGGGGCGGCTTGCGTGTGACCGGGGCATCCTGACCTACACCAGCAAAGACGGCAAAGCCGAAGAGAAAATCTTTGAGCAGCACGACAGTTGGGCCGACAGCGATCACCACAATAATTTCCTGCACTGCGTGCGTACCCGCCAAAAGCCCGCCGCCGACATTGAGCAGGGCTTCCGCAGCACCACGTCGATACTGCTGGCGGGTATCGCGCTGAAGACGCAACGCAAACTGCGCTGGGATGGCAACACCGAGCGCTTCATCAACGACGAACAGGCCAATCGCTTTCTCACACGGGCCTATCGCAAGCCGTGGCGACTGTAGGAGTACACCGATGAATCGCTTAACAACGCTGCACCGATTGGTGCCTCAATCTCGGATAAGACCTGTGAAAATCAAGAACGTATCACGTCATTCCCACGCACGTGGGAATCCAGAACGCGGCAGGTTTTCCCCAAGTCACTACTGGATCCCCGCGTTCGCGGGGAGGACGATCCCTAGTTTCAGGTTGCGGGCGAAACCCACGTTAGTCCTTATGCTCGGACTTGTCTTCTCCGTGTTTGCAAGTTCCATTGCCGTTGCCACCAATCTGGACGCCCTGATTCAGGATCTTGGCGGCAACGATGAATCCCGGCGCGTGACTGCCCGCCAGATGCTTCCCCACAAGGGAATAGATGCCGTTCCGCCACTCCTCAAGCTAATGGAGAACGAAGACCCGGTGGTCTGGCGCACTGCGAAAAACGTGCTGGCGGATATCGGCCATGGCGTGGGCACCCTCGGATTCGAAAAAGAACGCCGCGAATTTACCGACCGGCTTATGGCGGTACTGCGTTCCGATGCCCCCGACTGGACGATCAAACATACGATTCGCCTGCTGGGAATCCTCGTCCCCGAGGGCTATTCCCTCAAACCCTTGCGCAAGCTGGCCCTCGACTCCAAATGGCGTGCGGAAACACTGGGCATCCTGGAAGTCATGGGTACGACCGAATCCCGAAAGCTGCTCGAAAAGCTGTCCCGCACCGGCAGTGTGGAGGACCGCGTCGAAGTTATTGAACTGCTGCGTCTCCTATCGGCATCGGTCTCACCCAAGCTCCTCAAGGACTCCGAGCCGGAAATTCGGGTTGCCGCCATGCGTACACTGGCACGGAGGGGAACGCCGGACTTGATTGCTCCTTTTGAACATGCAATGAACGGCCTTGATGGCGCATTGCGCGTAGAGGCCATGGATGCGTACCTGAATCTGGGCGAGACCCTGGCAAAAAACAAAAAAAACCGGAAAGAGGGCTTGGCCCTGTTTCTCCATGTTCTTGCAACGGAGACATCGGTGAGCAGCCGCGGAGCCGCCTTGGCCGGACTGGGGAATTTCGGCGATGAGTCGGTCGTCCCTGTCATAATTAAGGCAACCCAGGGAAAGCAGGGCCGCGATCTGGAAGCCCCCGCCTTGATGGCACTGGGAAACCTAAGAGGCGACGCTGAATACGCGGCCATGCTCAAGGTCTATCCTGCGGTGAGCGAAGATATGCGGTTGGGCCTGCTCGGTGTCTTTGGCCGCACCCAAGACCCCATGTTTCGCAAATTGCTCGAAAGCGCCACCAAGAGTGAGAACGCCTCGACGCTGGCCGCCGCTAAACAGGCGCTGAAACAATTCAATCTGCCACCCGACATCAATGTCGCCGAGGCCTCGCACCCACCGAAGAAGGACAGGTCCGCCGAATAGCGCGGAACGTGCCCAAGGCGTAGCAAGCCGTGCCATCAGAAACCAACATAACTAAGTTCACCGCCCTGCTGGGACTGCTCGTCGTTGCCGTTTCAACCGCCTCCGCAGCGGCAACGCCCGACGCTCGCGGTGTCCCTGCGCCCTCGGCACTGCGTGGTGTCTTCTTTAACCCCCAGCTACCGGAGGGCCACGCCTGGCTCCTGCGTTATCCCGCGTGTCGTGCGCGGGTTCAGAAGATAGTGCGGGAGCTGTCACGGGAAACACCGGTGAATATGGTCGTGGTCTACGTCAATATTGCCTATTCCATGAAGCCCCCCGCAGAGCTCCCCGGAAAAGACCAAGCCTTCGTCCAGTGGGCAAACACAACCTATCTAGACAACGTGGCCAATTTCGTGGACGACTGCTTCGATGTCGGCATCGCCGTCGAACTCGATTTGGCAAGCAACCTGTGGGTGCCCTGGTCCGTCCAGCCGAAACATCAGATCGGAAACTCGCCCCATTGGCCCAAGCCCGATGAAACGCCCTGGACTGAGGCCGCCGCATGGTATTCCGGGTGCATCAATTACATCGAAGATCGTACAAAACACCCGGAGAATATCGCCTTGTGGGTCATGACGGGCAACCATGAGCTGGGTGAGGCCGAACCCCGCCTCTGGCCCGACGAATCCAATCCGGCTCTCCTGGCAGGAATCGAAGAAACGGTAAAGCATGTCTGGCCTGTGTTCAGGGCCGCCGGAAAACGCCCCAAGGCCCCGCCCTATATGTTCGGCATCTTTTCCAACAACCCCTACTGGAAGGAAAGATCACCGGAGGAAAGACTCGCAGGCTTCACCAACCTCAAGAAGTGGATCGTTGACGATCTCGGCTTGCCCCCCGATTATTGGGTGTTCACGGCGTACCCCAATTGTGATCCGGCCCCTGATGGTTTCTACTACCTTCGCGCCATCATGGATATACTGGGGCGTGAGAATGCATCGCACATCATCGCAACGGACCTGAAAGGACCGGGACATGAACCCGAGTATGCACACACGATCCTTTCCGTATCGGGACAGTCGGGCGTGGATCTGCTCGAATGGCATTGGCGAAAATTCGCGGCGTATGGCATCCAAAACTGGTGGATTTGGGCCTATCAGGATACGGACGAAAAAACACCGTGGGCCGAATCAGGACTCCGAAAAATCGATGGTATATGGAAAACAGACCTGATACAAGTCATCAAAAAGGAATCAAAGTAATGAACGGAAGTACGTCTTCCCCCAACCCCAGGACCGTCAACAGGCTTGAGGCCATGGACTATGTCCTGATCGCCCTCATTATGGGACTCATGGGAGCCTTCTTCTGGGCCATTCGGGGCACAGGGGGATTTGGCGGCGAGACCGG
>JAJRPE010000305.1 GCA_024280935.1 Candidatus Hydrogenedentota bacterium | reverse complement strand
TGCTCGGCAAAGTCGCAATAGGCCGTCATGCCCGCCAACTCGACCACCCGCTTCAACTGTAATTCTCCCCAGCGGCCTCGGGTCGCCGGCGCACGGAGCGCCTTGACCAGATTCGAGGTTTCCGTCTGAAGATTGGCGTGGCCCACCGCCAATACTTTTACCTGCTCGGTAAGCTGGGCGTAAGCCGAAACGCGCTCTTTCTCCACACTGCTGACCCGTGCGTTGACCTGCTCCAGGGATTCCTTCAGCGGGTTAACCAAATCCTCGATGGCTTTCTTGCGTGCGCTGAGGTCCCCCTGGGCCTTTTCCTGAAATTGGGCCAGGTTCTCCCGCGCCAAGGCGAGGAAGGAGGCATTGTTGGTCTGGAGGGCCTTCGAAGAGAGAGACGTGAAGGCATCGCGTAGGCTGCCCTTTGCGTCGTTAAGGAGGGCTAGTTTCTCGTCATTGTTTTTCCGCTCGTCGATGAGGAGGGTCTCCAACTCGGCGATCCGCATCTTCAGTCCCGTATTTTCTTCCGAAAGAATGTCAACCCGCGCCTGGGCATTGGCGGCTTGGGCCTCCAGCTCGGGGAGGCGGCTATTGCGCTCCGAACTCGCCGCGAGGTGGGCGCGGGTCGTCTGCAAGGCGGCGCGGTATTGTTCCAAACGTTGCCGGGTTTGCAGGAGCTCCTTTTCCTGCTGGATAGCGCGGGTCTCAAACTGGCGGAAACGTTCTTCCGACATCCCCTGAATGTGGCGATACTTGGCGGACTGCTCCGCCGAGGTAGCCACAGCACGGCTCTTCACCCAGAGTCCGACAACGAGTCCACCCAGGATCACGCCCGCCACCGCGCCCACAATTTCGTACATGAAAGACTCCTGTGCCATGGCCGCATCACGCGGCCCACATCCTTCATGCATCATAGCAGGATGGGGTGGGCAAGGTCTTCATGGAGCAATCAGTTCTTGGAAAAATATCAAGAGGGTACCAGCCTTGCGGTACTCTTGTTGGATGGGAATCCTTCCCGGCGTATTTCGCCCAAGTCGATAGGAGCGACCTCTCCGCGCACCGCTTGTTCAACGCCCGCAGCCACGAAGCTGCGCGTCGGATATAAAGCCCGCCATCGGCACGTGCAGCCGCTTTGGACTCGAACGGCTAAACACTATACACTGCCTTGAACAATCAACGTGTCACCACAAACACGACGGGCGTTTTCGACACCCGCCGTGCGCGTTATGTCGGGCAGGAATGCCCAACCCCCTTTGCCGCAGCACCCGGAGTGGGCGGTAGACACTTACAAAAACACAACCACAAAGAGCAGCCCCGTCCCGACACCGGCAAGAAAAGCACCGGACTCGGCCTGCCCTTCGTGCGCAAGGTCGCCACCCTCCACGGCGGAGATATTTCCCTGGAGAACCAGCGCGACGGTGTTTTGGCCCGCTTGCGGATTTCGACGAGCCTTTAGAGGGTACATTCGGTTCATGGGAAAGGGTCGGCTTGCTCCCTTTTCTATCAACGACTACAAAGGCCCCTGGGCTAAGTTCCTGTGCTCCGCTGAGGCACCTTCGCAACCCCACACGTTGATGTATACCGCAAGCACGCTGATATACGCCGGAACGGCAGAGCCTTATGAATTCTCACCGGCAGAGCCGGTGGATTAGCCAGGATTTAGCTTGGCACAAGCCGCACGATCCCGAGGTGCGGGGGTCGGCGACTTACCGGAGGAGAGTTCGTTCGTTTGGGGTAACAGCCCCGTGATGCCTCAAAAATTTGCCCGTCGAATGTCTCCGGTGCTTGCTCGGACTAAGATATGACTCACCAACCCAAAGTGCGCTAAAATACCCCACTCCCCACTCCCCACGAACCCCAACCCATCGAAAGCCGTCATGACCGAACTCACCAGCGCCCAGCGCAAGTATCTCCGTAAGGTGGGCCACCACCTCGACCCCCTCATCATTATCGGCAAACAGGGTGTCACCGACATGCTCGTCCGTGCGGTTCTCCATGAGCTGGAACACCGCGAACTCGTCAAGATCCGCTTTAACGAGTTCAAAGATGAGAAGCGGGCGCTTACCGATGAAATCGAGCGCCGCACCGGTAGCCGTGTCGCGGGCATGATTGGCCACGTCGCCCTGCTCTACAAGCAGCAGCCCGACGAGGAAAAACGGGAGATTACCTTCCCTAGCAAGTAGGGGCACATTCCCAACGTGTCTATGCCACCCCTTCGGGGTTAGGCATCTCGTTATGTTCGTGATCCCAAGGTTCGCTTCGCTCACACTTGGGCTACGATATGCCGCCCCTCTGGGGCTAAAACACGCCGCCCTACTCCAGGCGCAGGATCGTCCCGGCGATGTGGCGGGTGCCGTTGTTCAGGTTGTAGTAGTAACACACCAACACGCGGCCATCGGCCATCATGGTGGCCCAGGGATAGCCCAGGTCGCTGCCCCCGCCATCTTCACGAAGAATTATTTCGGTGGATTCCTTGTAGTCCGTACATTCGGGATTCAAGATGCGTGCACGGATGCCCATGGGCTTGTGGCGGTATCCATAAACCAGCAGCACCCGGCCATCGGGAAGGCGCAGGGGAAAATGAGGGTGTCCCTGAAAACCTGCGTCTTCCCACGTGAAGGAATCGCCGCCATCCGTCGAACGGGCAATTACCGTGTGGTCATCGAATCTCGCCGTGCGGATGAAGGTGACGATGTCGCCCTTGGGCGTTTCGTAAATGGATGCCTCGTTAAACACGATCTTGGGGTCCTGCGCGATGGGGGAACGGTAATCCCACGTAAGACCGCCGTCGTCCGAGGTGATCAGGTGGTTCTCCGTCCGCGTATATTCGCCGCCAAAAACGTGCCGTGCAACGGCCCAGAAAACACGCCCGCTTTTGCCCTGATACATGCTGCCCCGGTTGTAGGCGGGCATGGGGGTGTTGAAGGCCGTCTTCGCATCATTGCCCGGCAGCGTTGGGGGCAGGATGATATCCGACCACGTGTTGCCGCCATCGGTTGAACGCACAATGTAGCCGCCAAAGAAGGTGAAGGAACCCGCATGGGGCACATTGCCCCAGGTCTTCCACGTCTCCGTCCGTGGCAAGGCCCAGCCATAGCTTGCGCAAAGGATGGAGTCGTCGGCGAGTTGAATCATGCAGGGATCCTGGGAGCCACCAAAGGGGTGGGCCAGGATGAGGTCGGGCTTCGTCGTCCAGGTCTCGCCGTTGTCCGTGGATTGCACCTGAACGAGGTAGCTGTTGGGGTCCGTATGATTGGTGCTCTTGTCGCCAAAGACGGTCCGGTTCGGCGCACGACGGAAGGCCACGATAAGCTCTCCATCGGGACGACGCACCACGGACGGAAAGGCGCTGTGAAACTGGTCGTCGGAATAGATGATGACATCTTTTTCCTTGACGAGTTTGGCGGGTTCGGCGCTTGCACGGGGAACACAGGCCAGCGCGACAAGCAGGGCAAAGAAAATGGACGGGAGCTTCATGGAAAGGATGCCTCGTTGGTAGTGAATAGTTGTTATAACCAATTATAAGGAAGGGCGAGCGGAATTGCAATGGCGCTCAGGGACGGACTCGCGCCCACCAGCGTTTCTCCGGCACCGGGCAGCGGCGAGCCATCTAAAAGGCTGCGGGTATGTTGTTGCCCGTCGGTGCGTGTGCCCGTCCCGGTGGGCTTTGGGGGCCACTCGGTTGAATCGACGCCGCTCCCGCAACTCCACCGGGACATGCCCCCGCATTGATGTGAACGTTGGTTTCGAAAGCGCGCAGGTAGCCACGACGTGGGCTTGTCTCCTCAACGACCCCATGCGGGGGTACGTCCCGTCGCCGTGATCGACTACTCCCCGGCATCCCTGACGTGCTCCCGGATTCTTTCCGAAAATGCGATCAACTCATCCAATTCAGAGAGGATTACAGATTCGACGATTCGCATATCGATTTCGCCATATTGGTGGACCACAATATTGCGGAATCCGACCATCTTTTTCAAGCGCTCGGTCGACCCGGCATCGATAATCCCCTCGGCATTAAGCAGCTTAAAACTATCCGCGCTTGAGTTTGGTATCCCGAGGCGATTGGCCCGGATCACATGATTCGCAAGGTCGATAGTAGTTTCACAAGCCCGCAACACGTTAAGCATTGCGGCATCCTGCCGTGTGTAATCCGTAGAAAACCCCTCGCTGTTGCTCTGGAATTCCTCACGCGCCCGGCGAACACATCGCTGGATGCTCTGAATCTTGTTAATGACAACGTCGTTCATAGGTTGTACGCCCTCCCGGATTCCTGGAAGGCTTCGAGAATTTCTTTGCGCTCCTCATTCAATTTCTGGTACATCGACAGCGTCAATAATTCAAATTCCGCAACCGCGTTGTCGTCGGCGCAATAGAGTCTGCGTCCGAACTGAATGATTTCTTTTTGAAACACGGTCGAGACTTCACGGGCGTTCACCAGATCCACCGCCTTGTCTAACGCATCTGACAAGGCGCAATGGCAGGGGCTCAGCATCAACGGGAATTGGTCCCTCGCATCCTCTGGGGGCAACAAGACCGCAATATCCACATCACTGTCGGGCCGTTCATCTGCCGTGCCGAAGGTGCCGAAGAGATAGATCGCCTGGGTCTTGTGATAGTGCGCCAGAATCGTGCGCACTATCACACCGGTTCCCTTCATATCTGTCCTCCAGACTCGTTTCAGATCCTAAGCCTACACCAACATCACGGGGTGGCTCAATGCCGCCGAGGGACGGACTCGCGCCCAGCAGCGTTTCCAGGCACCAGGCTGCGGCGGATCCTTAAAATGGCTGCGGGTTATGTTGTTGCCCGTCGGTGCGCGTGCCGGTGGGCTTTGGGGGCCACTCGGTTGAATCGACGCCACTCCCGCAACGCCACCGGGACATGCCCCCGCATTGGTGTCAATCTGGGTCTCGGAAGCGCCCGGCGAACCACGGCGTGAATTCGGATTCCACGATGCTCGCGTGCGGGGGTACGTCCCTTGGCTTCATTCTCAATTCACTATTCTAAATCCACCATTCTTCAGACGTTCCAGTCGGAAAACTGTCTGCGCACGAGCAGGTACAAGAACACCGGCCCGCCGATCATGGTGGTGATGATGCCGATGGGCGTTTCACCAGGGAGGATTCTTCGCGCGACGATGTCGCAGGCGCATAGGAAGGCACCACCCGCCACAATACTCAAGGGCATGAGAAGCCGATGGCTTGGTCCTGTGAGCGCACGCACGCCGTGGGGAATGATGAGGCCGACAAAGCCCACGGGGCCAACTTCGGAAACAATAACCGCCGTGATGAGGGAGCCGACAAAAAACGTGGTGGTCTGGAGGCGGGCGATGTTAACACCGCGCCCGGCGGCCATGGTGGTTCCAAAGGCGAATTGGTCGTAGCGCCCGGCCTGCATGAGAAGCACGACCATGCAGGGAATCACACCAAGGGCGAGGAAAAGAACGGGCTGGTAGCCTAATACATCGACCCCCCCCATGAGCCACCGGTCCATATTGACGAGGCGGTCGGGCCGCGCAAGAAAGCGGCTGAACATGATGCCGGCGTTGGCAAGCATACCGAGCGTCACGCCCGCGAGAAGGAGCACAGCGGGCGAGGTGCGGATGCGTCGCGCCGCCAGCAAATAGACGAGGAAGACATCGGCACCCGCAAAGAGAAAGGCCAGGGCCTGTTTGCTGGTGATGATATTCACGAGGGGAATGGTGGCGGTGATGTCCGCCAGGAGAAAGGCCACCCAGGCGCCGAGCGAACCCGCACTGGCCACGCCAAGGGTGTAGGGTGTGGCGAGGGGATTCCTCAAGAGGGCCTGGAACGCGCAGCCTGCAAGGGCAAGGCCGCCGCCCGCGATAAAGGCAGCAAGGGTTCGGGGAATGCGGTGACGCAACAGTACGGAGAGGGTGGGCGCTTCGTTCAGGGGCGTGCGGGTGATAAGTTCGCGCCACGCCAGCCCCAGATCGAGGGTCTCTGTCCCGATAAAGATACTGGAGACAAAAACCACCGCACAGCCTGTAGCGCCGAGGGCCAGGACGTATCTGGCAGAGGAAATGTTCATCCCGTCTTCTTCCCCATCGGCACCGTGACAAAGGGTGTGCCTGTTTCGGGATGTCGGCCTACCGACAGCGAGCTTCCGTAGGCCTCGGCAAGCCCGGCCTCAGTGAGCACAGCCTTCACATCCCCTTGACGCACCAAGGTGTGGTCCTTCCCCAACAACAACAACTCGTCACAAAACTGGGCGGCCATGTTGATGTCGTGGGTAATCACGACAACACCAAGATCCTGGGCCGCCAACGTGCGGAGTTGTCGAAAAAAGGCCACTTCGTGGGGCAGGTCCAGGGCCGATGTTGGCTCGTCCAACAACAGTATGCGCGGTTCCTGGGCGAGCACGCTCGCGAGCAGCACCCGCTGCCGTTCACCGCCCGAGAGGGAAAGGAAATCGCGCTCGGCCAGATACGCCGTCTCGGTTTGAGCGAGACATGCCTGAACAATTGCGTGGTCTCCGTCGCCCAGCGCACCAAAGGCCCCCAAGTGCGGAAAGCGTCCCAGAGCCACCACATCGGCAACAGACAGGCTGAATGCCGGGCTTATCGATTGGGGCATGTAGGCCACAAGGCGGGCGCGCGCCCGATCAGAATGGGCCGCCACCGGCTGGTCGTCCAAAGTAACTTGCCCTGCGCCGGGCTTCAATAATCCGCATAGCAATTGAAGGAGTGTGCTTTTTCCCGCGCCGTTGGGACCAATGATTCCCGTCACGACACCAGATCGCACCGATGCCGAAACGTCCCGAAGGACCGGCACCTCTGGCGAATAGGAAAATGAGAGGCCCAGCGCCTCAATGCAAAGCTTCATTCGGGTAATTCTGCACTGAAGTGAAGCTTCCGTGCAATCTGCCGCGCCACATCGGGCACTCGTGGTCCGGGGCGCATCATGTGGGAATCGGTGAAAAAGTAAATTCGGCCCTTTTTCCAGGCGGGCAGCGAGCCGAGGGCGCGCCAGTCGGCATAGCGGGAGTCCATTTGCTTTTTCGTAAAAAAGCTGCCCGCATGAATCTCCAGAATAACGTCGGGAGCCCTGAGGAGAAGGGTTTCTTTGGATGCCTCCAGGTAGGCCTTGTCCACATTCTTGTAGATATTGTCTCCCCCGGCAACATCGACCAACTCAGAGATGAAGGACGCGCCGCCCACGGTCTGGAGGCTATTCAGACTTCCCCGCTCCCGGCCCATGACGATAAATACCTTGGGACGTTCAAAGGGAGCCACGGCAGCGCGTATTGCGTCCAGCTTCGTGGTAATTTCGTTGCGAAGCTGTGCGGCTCTTCGGGTCGCATTCAGCGCCAGCCCAATGGTCTCAATGCCGATGTCGATGGTGGCCAGGCTGTCCATGTGGACATTCAGGACGGCGATGCCATTCATTTCGGCGAAGGCGCTAACCTTTTCGTGGCGACCGGGCACCATTATCAAGGCGGGCCGCAGCAGCGCAATCTGCTCCAGATCGGGATCGAGATACCCACCCAAGTGGGGCAATCGCTCCACGCGGCGGGGGTAGTCGTCGAAATCACCCACCCCGATGAGTTTCTTGCCCTTGCCCAATGCGAATACCGTCTCGGTAATGTTAGGGGCAAGAGAGATAATCCCACTGCCCCTCCCCGCGTCACCGCAGCCTGGCAAGAGTGCGGCCAGCAGCACCAACAGGCTGGCGATGCGGGCTGCACAAGAACAAGGGGGGCGTTTCGACGACGGCATAAACTGAATAATCCAGAAGGTTAGATCCAAGGAGCGCCCTGAACTACGAATGGGACGCTAAATTGAATTCTGGTCGAAGGGGCAGGGGAAGTCAAGTTTTTTGGTATTCTATTCCCCTCCCTGGAGGGGTTAGGGGCGGGTTAGATTCAACCCACCCCCAGCCCCTCCGAGGAGGGGAGCCTTTGTTGGCGCGGTGGCAACCAGAAGATCACGAATTGCATAAGGGAGCATTCGTTATTGGATTGCCGCAAATATTCCGAGCGCGTCGGCCATCAAGTCGTAGACATCGGCCATGCCACCACCCAAGGCGTCATAGACCTCCTTGCCAATGCCAGCGAGTGCGGCGAGGCCAGGATCAACGAGTGCGATGAGGTAGCTGAACACAAAATGCAATACCTTGTCGAAACCAAGAATGTTCATTGACAATTACTCCCGGCTATGCCCGATAGAGGCTGCGACCAATGCCCATGGCCTCGCGACAACCTTCCACAGTATCCAGCGCAACGGGTGTCACTTTTTTCGCATTGTCCCGCAGGAAGTCCTCGATAAAATCATCATTGATGGCCGGATCGTTAAAGCGTTCGATGATGGGTTCGTTGAATTTGCTCACATGCTCCGCCACGGTCTTCTTCAGGTTGCCATAAAATTTTCCACCCGTGCGGTACTGTTCGAGAAAATCTTGAAACACCTCGTCGGGTGCCGTCAGGTGAAGCAATTGATACAACACATTCAAGCCACCCGGCAATTTTGGGACTACCACCTCTGGGTCCTTACTATCCGTATCCAGGGGCAAGGGTTCGGTGGAGGTAACGACCGACTTAATCTTCTTCAACACCGTTTTGGGATCATCCAGAAGGTCCAGCGTGTTGTTGTCGCTCTTGCCCATCTTGGCCGAGCCATCGAGTCCCGGCAGGCGCAAGGCTTCGCGTCCCACCGCCTTGGGGCGATGAAGGGCTTCGCACCCGAATCGGTGGTTGAACTTCTCCGCGATATCGCAGGCCATCTCGACGTGTTGCCGCTGATCGTCGCCCACGGGCACCACATCGGCCTTTACGATAAGGATGTCCGCCGCCATCAAGACGGGATAGCCCAGCAATCCGTAGGAAAGGGGATTGCCCGTTGTGCGCGGATCATCCTGCAGCTTGCCGAACTTATCCTTGTAGGTGGTGCCTCGCTCCAAGTGGCCGATATTGGTGATCATGCCGAGCAAGAGGGACAACTCGGCGGTGCAGGGGAGATCACTCTGGCGATAAACAACCGAGCGGGCCGGATCAAGCCCGCAGGCCACATAGGTTCGAAGCATGTCCAGTGTTTGGCGGTAGATGTCTTTTCGCTCAGTAATCGTGGTGAGCGCATGGTAGTCCGCGATGAAATAAAAGCACGTGGCATCGCCTTCCTGCAGTTTCAGGAAATGGTGTATAGCGCCAAAGTAGTTGCCGTAATGGAGACGGCCCGTGGGGCGGATACCCGAGAGAATAACTTCGTTGGATGCGGACATGCTGAGAACTACCTTCGATATGCTGGGGAAAGAGTGACTGATGAACGGGCCACAAGAATACCTGAACACGACAAACTGATTCCATAGGCAAAAAAGGAGGTTGGGCATCTTGCCCGACACAGAAGGCTCGAAAATCCGGGACCCGCTATCGGAAAAAACCATCCACCGAAACCCGAAAGCAAGATCACGTTGCCCGTCGACCGAACCCACTCCAGATACCAGGGGCATTCCAAGCCGCAAAGAGTCCCCTGCGTCGGGCAGGAGGATGCCCAACCTTCTTCACCCTTCAAACTTCACCACCATGGCCTGTGCCACTTCAGGCCAG
>JAJRPE010000304.1 GCA_024280935.1 Candidatus Hydrogenedentota bacterium | reverse complement strand
GCGGATATGGGCGCGGACCTCGTGGGCAAGGTTGAGGCGGGCATCCCCGAGGATGATCCCCGGAACCCGGCCGTTATCGCCGATAACGTGGGTGATAACGTGGGCGACGTGGCCGGCCTGGGCGCGGACTTGTTGGAATCCTATGTGGAATCGATTATTGCCAGTCTGGCCATCGCGTCGGTCATCGTGGCTGCGGGCGGTCCGGGCTATGTCCTCGCCTTTCCCTTTGTGGTGGCTGCGCTGGGTATTCTGGCATCCATCGTTGGCATTATGTATGTCAAAATGTTCGCGAAGACGAACCCGCAGAGCGCGCTTATGATGGGCACCTATATTAGCGCCGGACTCTCCGTCGTCGGTATTTTCTTTTATGCAAAGTTCTTTGGGACGGAGTTCACCATCGCTGGGACAACCTACGCCTGGTGGGGGCCGCTGGCTGCGTGTGTATTGGGTATCGTGTCCGGGAGCATCATCGGCTTTGTCAGCGAGTACTTCACGTCCGCAGACTATAAGCCCGTGAAAATGTTGGCGAAACGCTGCGAGACCGGGGCGGCTACAGCCGTCGTGGAAGGCACCGCGATTGGGATGCAGAGCACCGGTGTTCCCGTTATCGTGCTGGCCGTTTCGGTCATTCTGGCCTACCAGTGGTGCGGCGTTTACGGCGTTGCCTTCGCGGCTCTGGGTATGCTGGCAACCACGGGCATGGTTGTGGCGGTGGACGCCTACGGTCCCATCGCGGACAACGCGGGCGGCATCGCGGAGATGGCCGGCCTTGACCCGGAAGTACGGAAAATTACGGATAATCTGGATGCCGTCGGAAACACGACCGCCGCCATGGGCAAGGGCTTTGCCATTGGCAGCGCCGCCTTTGCAGCGATTGGACTCTTGAGCGCCTTCCTGTTGGCTACCGAGGTTGCCATGGCGAAAGCAGCGGGGCTGGCTCCCGGTGCCGAAGGCGTGGCGCATCTGAATTTGAGTCTCAACGAACCCATGATTCTGGCCGGCTTGCTGGTTGGGGCTATGCTGCCCTTCCTGTTCAGCTCCATGCTCTTCCGGGCGGTTGGCCATTGCGCCGACATGATGATTCTCGAAGTGCGGCGCCAGTTCGATACGATTCCCGGCCTGCGCGAGGGCAAGGAAGGCGTCCTGCCCGATAGCCGCACCTGCGTAGACATCGCAACCAAAGGCGCGTTGCGCGGAATGATGTTGCCCGGTGCCATGGCAATTCTCTGCCCCGTAGGCATCGGCCTCGTTCTCGGGCCGGAAGCGCTGGCCGGCATGTTGGTTGGCGCGATTGCCACGGGCGTTATGCTCGGCATCCAGACCGCCAACAGTGGCGGCGCGTTGGACAACGCCAAGAAGTATATTGAAGACGGACATCACGGTGGAAAGAACTCCGACGCGCACCATGCAGCCGTGGTCGGTGACACCGTGGGCGATCCCCTCAAGGATACCGTTGGACCTTCCATCAACATCCTCATCAAATTGATGTGCGTTATCTCCCTGGTGCTCGCCCCGCTTTTTGTGGGCTAATCGTACCGCGATAGAATAATCGAACAGACGCCCCCGCCGCGACCTGAAAGGTTGCGGCGGGGCTTTTCTTGTAGGGGGTGAAGTGCGCAATTGAACAAGGATGCTCAGCACGAAGCTGTGCGTGAACGTTGGGAGATAGCGATAACGCGCCCGCACCGGTTTTCCAGGCTTTATTGAAAATCGCACCGCCGATTCCCGGATTGGGACACAAAGGTGTGTCAGGGGGGGGGCACACTACAGTGGGATAAAAATGTCTTGACAGGGATAGAATTCTCTGTTACGTTGACTGCATCAGAGGACGAAGAGCCTTTCTTCTTCTGTGCGGCCGATGTCAGTTGCGGTTGTTTGGCGGGAAATCTTGCTCATGCCACGCGGTAAGTTTTGCAAGAATAGTGGATAATTTAGTCCATTATTGATGTGGGTGTCGCAGGAGCCAGTAATTTCGCCTGTTCCGCGCTGCGTCGTGTCGTCTACATATGTTTCGCCAACGGGGCTTGGCCCGTGGCATACCGGAAACCCGGAAAAGGGAGCATGCTATGCTGTGTCGCCGTATTCATCTGTTTCGTTCGAAGAGCCTCTTGCAGCGGGGCGCTGTTGCCTTGACCGCAGCCGCATTGGTCGTCTCGGGCCTGCTATCCGCCGCCTCGGCGGTAGCGGATGTGGAAGGCGTCGCGGCGCCCGGCGATCCCCTCGTTGTAGCCTTGTTGGCGGCGCGGGAAACGGCAGAGGGCCAGATCGCTCAAGGTGAGCTGGTTGCCGCCGGTGTGACTATCGCGGAATCACTGCGCGCCTTGCCTCCTGAGCGGGTCGACTTGTCCGATACTGCCTATGGCAACGTGCTCCTGGCGCAATTCCTCATGGTATACCTTATGCCCGACCCGGTCTTCTTCGAATATATCAATCAGCGCCTGGACATGGAGACCTATCCGACCGACAAGCTGCTTGCGAGCGTTTACGATATCTTCCTCGGCCAGATGGACACCAAGGGCAAGACCGATGCCACGCGGGAAATCGGTTATCTTACGGGGAGCGAGCACCGTATCGTGCGAATCATTGCCCTGTTCAACGCCTCCGACCCCTATTTTCATCGGGATGCGCGCTTCACCAGCCAACACGTGGAAACCCTCGTCCGGGAGTATCCCGAATTGGGTCTTACCCAGGTGGCGCAAACCTTGCCGTTCTACCAGGACCAGAAGAATGTCGGCTTGGCCGCTTTCGAGGCGGAGGCAGCACAAAAGTCGGTGCAACGGGCACAAGCTCCCCTGCCGCAATGGGCCAACAGTCTGCGGGACCGCGCCCGGCGTGGTTCCGAGGCATTGCGCGAGAGCGATGGGGACCCAGGCGCGATCACCGCTCTCCTCGAAGGCGCAAAGGATGCCAGTGATTGGAAGGAACGCCATTTTTGCTTCCTTATGGTCAAGAGCAGACACGGCGGTGCCCAGCGGGGGGCGCTCCTGGCCACCGCCCGGGAAATCTCCCAACGGGGAGGCAATACGCCCGATGTGATGCAGGCCCGCATCCTCATGGCCAAGGTAAGCAGCGAGGCCGCCAAAGAGCGGCCCGACGACCCTGAGGCGTTAATACCTAGGGACAGACTACGTAAAGGCTTGTCAAAGCCTCTCGTTTGGTGTACTATGGAGTCATGAGCCGAGTAGCCAGAGTCGTGGTGCCGGGTTTTCCCCACCATATTACCCAGCGCGGCAACCGCCGTGCGGATGTC
>JAJRPE010000303.1 GCA_024280935.1 Candidatus Hydrogenedentota bacterium | reverse complement strand
GCGGCGGCCCTTCCGGCGTGTTGTGGCCGGAAAACTGCTCGATATCAAAGACACCCTTGCCCGGCACGGGGTAGCCCTTCCAATCGCCTGTGGCTGTGGCGTGCAATAGCATCAGTTTTCCGTTTTGCTTCCCCAGCACGTACCGGTCGTTGTCCCGGTCGAAAGCAACTTTGGAAGTCAACATGCTAAAGGGCAGTGAGGTTCCATCATCTCCCTGAACTACGGGCATTGCTTCCCACTGTCCATCGCGCAAAACCGAAATTCTACTATCCCTGGCCGGAATTACCGGGCTATTATCCCTGTCGAAATACACCTGATTTGTCACAGGATAATTCGGGTCGTACCCGAACTGGGCATTCTCATGGGCATAGGGCTTGAGGACGATGGGCATGGCGAGGGGGGCTGACACTTGCCCCGTGTCGCGCCGAAGATCCACGGTGGCGTAGGTGCTGAAGTCCGAGCCGTCCTGGGGGGTTGCCCGCACATGACATGTCCACGTATCGCCCGAATCGGGGATCTCATAACGCAGGATTACCGATTGGGCCTGACCAGATTCGAGCCGCACCGTGTTTTCCGAAAGAGTGGCAGGCCAGGGCGTGGCTCCAGAAAATTCGACCCGCAGCCCCACCGTCTTGGCCACCGGCCCATTATTGTGAATCTCGAAGGTGACTTCGCCCCTGCTGCCCGGTTCGACGTCGATACGCCGTTTGTAGGGTGTGATGATCCAACGGTTTTCGTGGAAAGGAAACCAGGACGTGACCTTGGGTGTCCAGAGTGAAAGATTGGTATAGCGTCCGTCTTCTTTGTTCCAGCGGGTAACGCCATCGATGTTCACCGTGCCGTTTGCGCCCGACATTTTGAATTGCCACGGCACGCCGTCCCGGCTTATTTCCTCAGGAATCGAATATGCCGCCGTTCCATCATCCTTCACGGGGATCTTCGCCAGCTCATGCCCGGTGGCATCAAGGAGCCGAAGCGTTTCTCTCCGAAACCCAGACACATCCAGATCAAAAACGCCCTGGCGTGGCAGAAAACAGACGGTGCCTGGCGCGTCGCCATTTTGCAGGACCAACGGCTCCTGGTGGCGTGCATCCTTGTGCCCTCGGGATGTCTCCACCAGATAGCGCGGGCAATTCGTTTTCATCCCCCAGACCATATCCTGACCGTAGCGATCTTCCGATGCCGTGATATTCAGGCCGTAGACACCTTTGCGGGGCACGTCCACGGAAAAACGCACCCGCTGGACAGGTCCCGCTCCGCTACCCTTTTCCATACCCATATGGGGCAGGGCCTGTTCAGCGACTACGGAGCGATCAGGAGCAAACAATATCGCACGCACGTGGGTCTTGCGCCCCCGCTTGTTAAGGTCCTGCTTTTCCACCTCCACCCAGAACTTGCCCGATTCCACGAGGAAATAGACACCGCCGCACCCGCCAATACGAAAGTCGCTGGTCCATGCGGTGTCATCGGCCCATGTTGTCGGAACCGGCAAGAGCACACACAGCAGCACACCGAGTTGGGCGAAACCGGTTAACAGCTTCCTGGCGATTATCATATTCGTTTCCATTCGTGGTTCAGATCTCTGATAGTCGTTGAACTCAACGACTTCGTCGTAGAGGACTGCACAGGCTGTGTTGGCGTTACTCTTGCATCAATCCTTTCGGACGTGCCGCACGATCCCGAGGCACGAGGGTTCGTGCGCTTGGAGCAACAGCCCCGTGATACGTCCAAAGCACCCTGCGCGAGCGGCTAACCAACCCTGTTTTTCTTGCCCTCAGGTGACTCTTGCGCCACGCCAGCGCACGAACCCGTCAGGACTCGTTGATACTCGCCTTTTGGGGATCGTGCGGCACGACTGAGCTTCGTGGTCGTCGTTTCCGCACCTCGTGCTCAGCGCAACGAGGCTTCCCCGTCGGCAAGCGACTGAAAAACCTCAACAAACGTGCGGTGTGTATTCTTATCATCATAGCGATCTTCTTCATTCTTCAACTCTTCCGGAGCGTATCCCGAGGCGATGGCCGCTATCACTATCTCGTTGTTTTCGGAGTCCGCCTCAAATCGGGCGCGCCAAGTGCGGTAGGCGATCTCCCACTGGCCGCTTCCCAGTTCGCGCAGACGCTTGCGCTTCCGGTTAAAGGGTTCGTCGGCGAGTTGCTGCGTTAGAAAGGCCTCCATGCAGTCCACACCGTGCTCCGCCAACCAGTTGAGTTGCTTCGACGCATCGTCTGAAACCCTCACGGTCCAGACTTCGTCGGACAGCGCATCAATCCAGCCACCGGTGGCATCGGAAAAACAGTCGGCGTAGGGTATATAGGGCTTGATGTCGAGTATGGGCGTGCCATCCAGCAAATCGTGGGCCGCCACCTCAATACGCCGCCCCTTCACGCCGACCAGACGCACGCAGGACATGCCGATGCTGTTGGGACGGTAGGGTGCCCGGGAGGCAAATACGCCCACCTTTTTTCCACCCCGAGGCGGCTGCACGAGGGGCTTCCAGTGCGTGTGCTTATGAAACTGGAAGACCAGCCAGATGTGGGAGAAGCCCTCAATGTCCTGAAGGGCCTGTTCAAAATTATGGCCCCCGTCAAGCACCACCACGCCCGAATTTTCTTCGGCAACGACCCCCTGCCTCGCCGCATCGTAGGGGTAGGTTTCCAAACAGCGGAACGTGCCTATGGGGGTCATTTCCATTGCAGATCCACGTTCTTTCCACCCTTCACCCTTCGTAACCGTTTGTCATACTTTTCCTGCTGACGGAGCCAACGCCTCTTATTTCCCCCTCTGGGGGATAGAGGTGGGCAAAAGAACAACCCACCCCCTCCGAGGAGGGGAGCCTTTTCGGTCCCCTTCACCCTGCACCCTTCACCCTTCACCCTTCACCCTTCAAACTTCAAACTTCACCCGTGTTTCCAGAAGGCTGGCAAAAACATAACGCAAATACTGAAAAGCTCAAGACGGCCCATGGCCATGCACATAGACAAGAAGAGCTTGCCGCTTGCGGGGATAAAACTGAAATTTTCCGCGGCGCCGACCAATTCAAGGCCGGGGCCAATATTGTTGAGCGTCGCCACGACGGATGTCATCGCCGTTTGGAAAGGCAAGCCCAGCAGCGACATGAATAGAACACCGACCGCGAGTATTCCCATGTGAATAACAAAAAAGGCATAGACCGTTCGTTGCATGTCGTTGTCGATGACCTGTCCGTTGATACGGATGGGGCGCACTGTTTTGGGTCGAAAGGTGCTTTCCAAACGCCAATAGGCCATCTTCATGAGAATAATAATACGTACCACCTTGATGCCACCGCCCGTCGACCCCGCGCACCCGCCCACAAACATGAGCATCACAAGCAGTGCCCGAGAAAAATAAGGCCACACATCGAAATTCTCCGTGCCGTAGCCGGTAGTCGTCATGATGGAAACGGTCAGGAAAGATGCATGGCGTAGAGCCTGGCCCCATGAATAGTCGAGACTCGGCGGTGCCGCCGTGTCGATTGCCACCATCCCCTGAACCCCCATGAGGTTCACCGTGATAAGCATCGTAGCAAGAAGTAGGATGGTGACATACGCCTTCCACTCAGTATTCTTCAAGGGAGCCCACCAATCCCCCCGCAACATCACAAAAAAGAGGCCAAAATTGGTGCCGGCCAACACCATGAACACCAGGATAACCATCTCAATGGAGACACTGTCATAAGCGGCAATACTATCCGCTCTGGGACTGAATCCACCAGTCGCCAGGGTGCCAAAGGTGTGGGTCAAGGCATCGTAGAAACCCATGCCGACGATCATGAGCAGGATCGTCTGGACAACCGTCAAGCCCACATAGATCTTCCACAAGATTGAGGCCGTGTCCTTGATTCGGGGACTCAGCCCTCGGGGATCGGGACCCGGCGATTCGGACTTGAAAAGTTGCTTCCCGCCCGCGCCCATATAAGGCAGCACCGCGATGAACAACACGATGATGCCCATGCCCCCAATCCAGTGGGTGAAGGAACGCCAGAATAGAATGCTCTTGTCCACCGCTTCTATATCAACCAGGACAGTCGAACCCGTGGTCGTGAGACCCGACATGGCTTCAAAATAAGCATCAACCGGATCCAACGTCCCGTCAAACACAAAAGGCAGCGCGCTGATTCCCGCTGCGACAATCCAGCCAATGCCTACCAGGGCCAGGCCCTCCCGCTGGAACATGCGGTCCGGTGCTTTACGCCCGAGAAGGACCAGAACTCCGCCGCACGCGGCAGATACGCCCATGGCCTCCCCGAAGGCCCGAAGGGCACCCCATTCCTGAAACCAGCAGGCCCACAGAATCGAAGGTACCATGAGCAGACCCATCGCCAAGGTGAAATGGCCAAGGTATTTGGAGACCAGGCGATAGTTCATCTCTTTCTCTTCTTCTTCAACAACAATTTGCGGGCAGCGTCCAGGGCGCGGGCCTCCGCGATCAGGATAACGGAATCACCCGCGTGAATCTCGTCGTTGCCACTGGGAATAAGCACCTTGTCCCCCCGAAGTATGACACCAATCAGAGCACCGCGAGGCATACGAATATCACAGAGTTCTTTTCCAAGAACGGATGAACCCTCACCAATTTTCAACTCCAGCACCTCCACCTGCCCATCGCCAAGCACGGCCAACGAGGAAACATTGCCGCTATACATCATCTTGAGGATTCTGTCGGCAATGGAGGCCCGGGGCGTAACGGCCAAATCGATGCCCAGGCGTTTTACCAATGGGGCAAAATCGGGCTGATGCACAATAGCCACCACGGACTTCGCGCCAACTTCCTTCGCCAGCACTGCCGCCATAATATTACGTTCGTCATCTCCCGTCGCTGCAACGAACATATCCATCGAGTCTACATGCTCCTGCTCCAGGGCCACACGGGACGTGGCATCGCGCATAACGACTTTCGCTTTGGTGAGCTTCGCGGCCAGTTGCTGGGAACGGGCCTCGTGGCGTTCGAAAACCTTGATTGTTTTCATCTTCCCCTCCAGCGCCTGGGCAAGTCGAAGGCCAATGGTGCCCCCCCCCATGATAGCGATACGTCGGGGTTTGACCTCCTGGGCGTGGAACATCTTCTGGATGTTGTCCAGGCTTTCCTTGTCGCCAATGAGGGTGACCAGATCACCGGGTTCCACAATGGAATCGCCGTGGGGAATCATGCACGTCCCGTCGCGGTTGATGACCCCAAGGAGCACGCCGCTACGGGGGCGAATTACATCCTTGAGGGTCTTGCCATTCTTGGTGGGCGACTTAACAGCACGCACTTGGCGCATCTGGGCCCTGCCGCCGCCAAATTCCAGGGAGGACAGAATATCCGGGTGTTCGATATAGTTGGCAATCTCCAGGGCCGCCAGGGCATCGGGACTCAGAATATAGTCCACCCCGAGCACGGTTTCATAGAGAATGTTGGACTCCATATACATCGGGTTGTCAACCCGCGCCACCACCTTCTTCGCACCCAAACCCTTGGCCGTTGCCGCCGCAATCAGGTTCGTTTCATCGTCTCCCATGCTGGCAACAAAAAGCTCCGCCCCCCCAACATTCAGCGATTGAAGCAGCAGCACCGAGGAACCGTCTCCCTGGGCCGTGCTTACATCGAGGGCATAGTCAATTTGCTCGATTTGATCCAGATTTTCTTCGATAACGGTAACGTCTTGAAGCTCGCTGCTGAGCAACCGGGCCAAATGAGAACCCACACGTCCGCCACCGGCGATAAATATATTCATAGTTCCCTGAACCCTCCCTGGCTCACCCCCGCAAAAACGTACCGGAGCAATCCAGAACGCGTAGCGTGTTGCGCGGCTTCGACCGATCTGCGCTGCATTTTGTCTGTGCGCATCCACAACGCCGATCATCTAAACCCCGAATGGTCCTACATAGGGCGCGCTGGAGTCAAGCCGTCGAATCCTGCATGATACGGGGAAAAGGATACTCATTCACAGCTAGCCGGTAATGCGCTTCGCCTTTAATTCAAAAAACGATGTCGGGTGCCACCTGCACGCGCAGGAACGAAGGACCGGAGCTTGTGGGTGCGGGAGTCCAGTAGGAACTTGATGTCGCCAAGAACCCCAAGGCAAATACGATGGCAACGAAATACCATAGAAATACGGACGTACACGAAGAAATTGAAGGTCGCCGCACCCCCTGGATACGACAGGGGCCGCCTCGGCGACGGCTGTCGCCACGTCAGCGCATAGCTTTTATTCTTTTGGGCTTGGCCATATTGGGGGTCCTGGGACGAATCGCCTACCAACTCAACATAGAGGGTCCCTTTGTTTACCAACCCGTGTTGCGGGGCGAAGGAACCGTTATTTCCAGGGAAGCAGACAGCACAGGAACGGGTTCGGGCCGTATTACCGTAGAGATTGATATCGGGGGGCCAGTAATGATGCTTGCCGATTGGCGTATGCCCGCACCCTATTGGGAAGGACTGGCTATCGGTGATCGGGTAGCCGTACACTATCGTCTCGGCAAGAGAAAACTATCCATCGACCTCGTCGAATGCGGCATGGTTGCGCTGCCCGACCAGAATCCGTAAGCTATGATTTCATGAGGTCGCGGGGCCACAATCAATATTTTTCCACGGAGCACTCACCGTTGGTCGCAACTTAGGGCAGCCGTTGGCCGCAACCAAATAGCGGAACCACTAATGGACACGAATTTACACGAATGAATAAAGCAGAAAATAAGAAATGAACCACCGATTCTGATTGGAGTCCTGTTTTCTTATTCGTGAGGATTCGTGTTCATTCGTGGTTAGTGTTTATTGTTTTTCCAGGCCACCGATGTAGAATTTTTTATGTTCTTCATTTCTTCTACGTGCTCTTCGCGGCCTTTGTGGTAAATATTCTTGGTTGCGGCCAACGGCTGCTCTAAGCTTCTGTGTCAGATAGCGCATACCAATGAGGTACAGGTTCGATGAGTTTGGATGCCCACGAGATGCGGCAAATCTTCCGAAGCACGGTTATCGTGCGCAAGCCGACCTACGGTATCATCCGGGGCTATCACGAACTCCCCTACATCTGTCTTGGGCCTGCCATCGAATCGGGGCATGAATGCTCTAAGATCGTCGGAAAAGTGCAGGTATCGCCTCAGTTCATTATCCGCCCGTCCCATCTTGCGCCCAGTTACGAAGAGATCTTCGGGGCGGAAAACGTGGATATGGAGATTTCGGGGCGCCTCTTCGGCTACATGGGATTCCCCAACAAGCCCATGGAATGCAAGTCGAAGCATCTCGAAATCCACCCCTGTGAGTGCTCGGTAGACTCGGTTCTTTCCGAATGCCTGGAAGATCTGGAGCGGCGCGAGGACATCACGACCGGTGTCATAATTTCACCCAACAACCAGTATTTTCCCATTTCCGTTGAGCGGTTTATCAGTTCCGTCCTGGATGATGAATTCTCCGCCTGACTGGCAACGTGCAAGAAAAGGATATCACCATGAAAAGTGCCTATGAATTAGCCATGGAGCGGCTGGAAGCCGAATCTGGCCCCACCAAACAACTTAGCGACGAAGAAAAATCTCAAATCGCTGAAATCGATAATAAGTATAATGCCGAGATCGCTGCGGTGCGCATTAATTTCGAATCCAAGTTGGTCGGCGTGGCCACGCCCGAGGCCTATGCCCAGTTGAAAGAGGAAATGGCCCACGACATCACCCAAGCCGAAAACAGGCGTGAGCAGGAAAAAGCTGCTATCTGGGGAGACACCTGATCCCCTGGGCTGGCTCCTAATCTCATTTGCGCGCATGCAGCGGGAAGCCCGATATGGGTATTGTTGATCGTTCACAGCCTCTTTCTTGGCCTCCCTTGATACAATAAAAGCGGCTGCGGGGGCCACGGTCAAGCCCGGCAGGGCTTGACCGTACGGAAACATGGAACGAGGAAAAAATTGCTGATCAGTTTGTTTGGAAAGAGTCCTCACGGGCAAGGGCTAGCGCGCCTTGTCCGTGGCACCCATGGTAATCTGTCCATGCTTTGGATATTGTTATGAGAAGCGACAACACAATGGGGCACAAATGTTGTTGCCCCAAGAAGTCAGACTCCTGATGGCGACAAGCTCTCCAGACCCCAAAAGCAACGGCACATCGCAGCAGCGCCTATGGCGGCGCAGACTCATCCAATGGGGACCTTTCGTTTTCCTAGGAGTCCTCTGTGTTCTGCTGTTCTGGGGTGATGATCGCCTCAAGCGTAGTGACCACGCGGGCTTCGTACCCCAAGGGGCAGAATGGAAGGTGGTAGCGGCGGACCTGCCCCAACTCTGGAGCCAGTGGGAGAACGTTCCGGCCACAACGTTGCTGCAAGAACTCGCGCCGCCCTTTATGCACGAGGGCGCGGTTGCTATTCGAAAGCTGACCGGCGTGCGGCCAACGCCAAGCCGACTGCGTTTGTGGCTGGGCCATGGCGCGGTCTTGGCGGGCAATGGCACAAATTGGTGCTTATCCCTGAGACCCGGCATCGCCCTGCGGATGGTCAGCATGCTCCACGGGTTGACTGCGGAAGCACCCCGACCAGAGATCCGCCTTTGGGGCGATCTCGCCTACGGCTGGCGGGGCGGATTTCTCCTCGTGGCTCCGTCTGCGGACTATCTGGCGGATGTTCTCCAATCCGGCGACAAACTGCCACGCGATGCGGTACCGCCCGATGCCCTTAGCCTTTCCTGGGAAGGGGGCCGACCTGGAAGCCTTCGCGTCCATGCCCAAGACGGGTTCCCCTTTGACCTTGAACTCTCCGGTATAACGACGGCCCCCAATGCGCCGTTGCGCTATACCCACGGTTGGCCCGAAGCCATGGTGGTCCTGGACAGTAATAATGCAGACACCATCGCTGCCTTGAGAACGACCATGGATACTCAGGTCGCCCGCCTGCTCCCACCCACAGTTCGTAATGCCTGGGAGACACTTGCTGCCGAATGGTGGTCGGCCCAGATACCGCCCGTGCCTTTTCCTGCGTGTGGCGACGAGCGTGCCTGGGTAATCTTTGCGCCGGAGGATTCGGAGGAAAACGGGAGTCTGCGTATTGGCCAACGGCAGCATGGGTGCGGACCGAAGAGCCTGAAATTCCTCGAAGGACTCGACAACGCACGGCCTTATCGATGGGATGACCGGGCGGGGTGGCTGTACCTCTCGCCCCAACATGCCGCTTCGTGGTCCGCCGCCGAGGATAGGGATTCGGTAGCGTGGGGGACCGACCCGACACTGGTGCCAAAGCTCCTCAATGTTCCCGCCGCCGCGCCTGTTTCGGCCATCTTTTTTCTGCGCGCCCGGTGGGAACCGATTGTCCGACAAGGCAGAGAGTTACTCCTGGATCTTGCTGAGCAGGACTTGATTCCAAACTACAATGCCGCCGATATTCGTGCGCATTGGCTGCCCTACCTGGATGCATTCGCTGAATGGGATGCGCTTGAAGCCACCGGTGATTCTCGGAACGGTACGCTGCACATTCGGGGACACCTGACAACACCGGGCATGGACTGATGGGGTTTCTGCTGGCCTTGTTTCTGGCCGTTTCTCCCGATCTGCCGGGGTACAGCGTCCCGCCGCTGGGGGAAACGGGTGCCATTCAAGCCTTGACGAGCAATGACCGACTGACGGTGGGCATTGATTCGACGGGAAGAATCGCGCAACTTCGATGGCCAACCCTCGGATTCTGGGACCACATGGCCTATGACTTCGATGCCGGACCCAACGCAACCAGTGGTGCATACTGGGTCTTTGTTGAAGATGACATCTTGTCTGCCTTTACCCATGCGCAGTGGGACATCGCCCACCAGAAGGGTGAAGACGGAACGCTTGTGACGCACTTTCGGGAGCGTATGGGCCGCCGCCATGCGGAGCAGCGGGT
>JAJRPE010000302.1 GCA_024280935.1 Candidatus Hydrogenedentota bacterium | reverse complement strand
TATAGACCCGTAATGGCACGAGAATGTCCCAATAGACATCCCACACTTCCTGGTGCAAAATGGCCATATCCGCGTATTGGAAGTGGTGTTCAATCTCGATGCGGGTGCTGGGCACCCCCTCAATGGCAATGTCAAAACGCTCGCCGCTTCGGGCCTTTTCCGTCAGCAGGAGCTCGTCGTGGTTCTTATCCAGGCCCGCGAAAGGTTTTCCGTTCACAAAGGCCATGGATTCGCCCGCCGCCGAAAGGAAGGCTACGCCCGGTTCAAAGTGGCCGCCCGAAGGACGAAGCAGGGCCACCACGCGTTGTCCCTTGAATTCCTTCGGCACCACCATCTCCATGCGGAACCACGTGGTCTGATCGTAGCCGCCCCAGGCCTGCATTACCTGGAAGGGCTTCCAACCCGACTCCGGCACACGCTCTGGACCAAGCCCCTGCCCGGTAACACTATATTCCAAGCCGCCAATAGGCCGCCGGTGGCTGTAGAATGTTGCCTTAATCTCTTCCAAACGTGCTTCGATCTGGCGGCACTCGATGGTGCGCTCTGCGTCGAAATGGGCCATGATTGCATACTTCCTTTTGAGTAATTGAACGGGGAACTGCCGCGTGAAACAAGCGCGTATTATACGGGGTCGGCTGCCGCGATAGAAGGGGGCTGGGAGCGCAGGCGGCTCGCCTGCCCGTGTGTACCGAAGGTACAAGCCCTGGCGCACATCTCAGTTGCGCGTGTTTGCATTCATTCTTCATTGTGCCGCAGTATACGCACAACAGCCAGGGGTTGCCACGGCGACAAACGAACAAATAATTAAGGTGATAACATGCTCAAACAATTAACCGCTATCATTGAAAGGGAGGGGGATGGCTATGTCGCGCTCTGCCCGGAGGTCGATGTGGTAAGCCAGGGAGACTCTGTCGGTGAGGCGCGAGAAAACTTGAAAGAAGCATTGGAGCTATTCTTTGAAATGGCATCGCCAGAAGAAATAGACACCCGCCTTCACGAAGAGGTCTATGTAACCCACGTGGAGGTTACCGTTGGGTAAATGCAAGGTCTTTTCAGGCAAGGAGCTTTGCCAGCTCCTTCAACGGCATGGATTCCAGGAAGTTAGAAGAAAAGGGAGCCATGTTATTATGCAGAGGAAAATACCAGGAAGCTCGATCACGGTGCCTGTCCCAGATCACAAGGAAATCAGGCCAGGGACACCGATGTCTATAATTCGTCAATCACGTGTTCAGCGTTCAGAATTCGAGTGACTTGGAGAGTATGTACTCTCGGCCAATGGCGCACCCGCCATAATTCAAAACGGGCGACCTCCATTGCCGGAAGTCGCCCGAAAAGTAACTGTTTGAAAAGCGCTGCTGCTTACTGCATGACCGCTGCTGTGCCGTCCACCGTCAGTTTGCCATCGGCATAGGTGCCGCTGTAGGTCTGGCCCAGTACCGACACTTCAAACACGCCATCTTTCAACGTGTAATCCGCTTCCGTTCCATCGGGCGCAAGCGCTGCCAAAGGACCGCCCTTGAGAAAGACCTTGTTGCCTTCCTTGAAGGAAAGCACGATTCCCTGGTAGTCCCACGTCGTTCCTTTCAGGCCACCCTTCATCATCGCAGCGTGGTCTGCGGTGTCACTGCCTTCTGCGGGCTTTGCTGCCGCTGCTTCGTCATGGGCGTGCTCCGCTTTGTCATCATGCGCATGCTCCGCCGCTTCTTCTTTTTTCATCGGCGTTGCGGTGCCACTGCCTTCAGCGCCAGCTGCGGATTCTACCTTCTGCGTTTCCGTCGTGGTTGCGCCCTCTTCGGGTTCGGGAGCACCACCGCCACATCCCGTCAGCACCGCAACCACAAGGAGACTCAACAGACCTACCAATCCTCTTTTCATCGTACCAATCCTTTCATTGTATTTTCAGTTACAGGAACATTCATGAATAATAAGTTTTTATCCTACCATGTCGATACACAGAAACCAACTTATCAAAAACAGGGAACTTTTTGCGCTTTCAGAAGATGTTATAGGGATCCAGGTCTACTTTGAGCTGGAGCTTTTTCCTGGGATTGGCGGCCAAAAACGCCTCCCGCGCAATCCGTGTGAGCGCATTCAATTTTTTGGGGCTCTTCGACAAAACTCCCAGATGCCACCGATAGTACTTATTCACCCGCTTTATGGCCGCCGGGGAAGGCCCCATGATTTCCATTCCACGAAAGGCATCGCTGCCCACCTGATCGCGGACAATGCGATGAAGGCCCAACATGCCGCGCTCCGCCAGCTCGTCATCCTGGCTCTCTATGGAAAAATTTACCATCCGGCGAAAGGGCGGGTACAGGGCACTTTCGCGGTGGGCGATCTCCTGCTGATAAAAGGCCGGGTAATCGTGGGAGGCCGCTGCGACAATGGCATAGTGTTTCGGACGAAAGGTCTGGATAATCACCTCGCCCGCCAGGTCGCCCCGCCCCGCACGCCCCGCCACCTGGGTCAGCAACTGGAAGCCCTGCTCCGCCGCCCGGAAATCCGGCAGGGTCAAGCCCGTGTCGGCGTTCACCACACCCACCAAGGTCACACCGGGGAAATCATGGCCCTTTGCCAGCATCTGGGTGCCGATGAGGATGTCTATCTCACGGCTGGCAAAACGACTCAGAATTTTTGCGTGGCCTCCCTTGCCCGCCGTTGAATCCGCATCCATCCGCGCCACCCGGGCCTTGGAGAAGGTTCGCATGAGATAGTCCTCCACCTTCTGGGTGCCCGTGCCGAGGTAGATCAGCGGATTGAAGTGGCATTTATCGCAAATTTCGGGCTTGGGCCGCCGTTCGTCGCAATAGTGACAGCGCAACTGGGATCCGGCGCTGTGGAAGGTCAGGCTCACATTGCAATTCGGACATTCCGCCACCCAGCCACATTGGGGGCACTGCACGAAGGGCGCATAACCCCGGCGGTTCAAAAGCAGTATCACCTGTTCGCCTGCCGCCACCTTGGCGTTAACCGCTTCTTCCAGGGTGCGGGACAGAATCAACTTTCCGGCAGAATCCTGGGCCTCCTCGCGCATATCAAGGACTTTCACCGTTGGCAGGGATGCCTGTGTGGCCCGTTGCAAAAGATCCAGGCGGCTAAACTTGCCAATCTCGGAATTGTAGTAGGACTCGATGGAGGGGGTCGCCGAACCGAGCACGCACACCGCGTTGTTGTTCTTCGCCCGCATGATAGCCACATCGCGGGCATGATAGCGCGGGGTATCGCCCTGCTTGTAGGAGGAGTCATGCTCTTCGTCCACAATCACAATGCCCAGATTGGGCAGGGGCGCAAAAATCGCCGACCGGGCACCCACGACAATGCGGACCTCGCCACGCTGGGCACGCCGCCATTCGTCGTAGCGTTCCCCCAAGCTCAGGCCACTGTGGAGCACGGCGATGTCCTGCGCGAAGCGTGCGACGAAGCGGCCCACCGTCTGGGGGGTCAGGGATATTTCCGGCACCAGGATGATGGCATCCAGGCCCATCGCCAATACCCGCTCGATCACCTGGAGATAAACCTCGGTCTTCCCGGAACCCGTGATACCCCGCAACAGGAAGGTCTGAAATTTCCGGGACTCTACCCCGCCCACAATGGCCCCGTAGGCGGCTTGCTGCTCCCCGTTCATTGGAAACTTCTCGGTGGCCTCGTTGTTGCTTCCCATATCGGGCGCACGATAGAGTTCCCGCTCCGCCAGGGCGACCAGCCCTTTTTCTTTCAGCGCCTTGACGATGCCCCGTGTGGTGCCGTGCTTCTGCTTCAGGGCCGACAGCGCCATAGCCTCGCCGCCGTGAAGCAAATCCAGATAGACCGCCGCCTGTTTGGGCGCACGACGCTGCAAAGCCGCCACATCATCGGCGGGCAACAGACGGTCGGTGCGCAGTTCCACATAGGTCTCCGTCCGAATGGACACCCCCGCATCCTGCAAGACCGGGGCCGCGTACACGATACCCCGGCGCACCAGAGCGTTCAACGTATTGCTCAGAGCCTGCCGACCAGCCACCGTGGCAATTTGCCCTTCCGTCAAGGAACCCCGGTTAAAGAGGGCGGCGATTACCTGCTTTTGTCGCTCCGTGAAACGTCCGGTGTGAATCATCTCCGGCTCCAGCCGATAGCGCATTTTGGTGCCGATCTTCAGCCCGGCGGGCACCGCGCATTGGAGGGCCTCCCCCCAGGAGCAGCAGTAATAATCAGCAATCCAGCGGCACAGGGCAAGCATTTCTTCGGTAAACACGGGCAAGATATCGGGCAGGTCCAAGAGCTTCTTGACCTTGGCTACCGCCGGTGTTGCGGTCACGGCGACGATAAAGCCGGTGTCCACCCGGTTAAGCACGGGCACCACGGCGCGCATGCCCACCGCGACACGGTCGATCAGTGAAGGCGGCACTTCGTAGCTGAAGGTGCGCTCGACGGGTATGGGGAGCACCACATCGATATAACATGGTTTTGGGGAGGAGTGTTGGGGATTCATGAACTTCCTGGGGCGTTGCCACCGATAGAATGGGAAAATCGCTGCGCCAAGTATAATTCAGTCCAGACCCTGCGCACCATAAAGGAAACCCATAAAGGAAACCCCGCCCAGCATAAATTCCATGTGTTACAATAGCGGTGTCCGTGAAAGCGCAAGGAGACAGCGCATGAACGAAATTCCGAAACATATTGTGACCGACGAAAACGGGGTTCCCATAGCCGTGCAAATTGCGTACGCCGATTGGGTGCGCTTGGAAGCACGTTTGTCTGACGGTGCCGTCCCGGTCGCGAAAGAAAACGACTTGCGCAAGCATGAAGGCCTACTCTCGCTCCGTGTTGATCCCATGGAATTTCAGCAACGAGTTCGATCCGAATGGCCATAGGCTGGGTGCTGGATACGAATGTCGTGCTATACCTTCTTGGTGGAAGACTGCGGGAGCCATTGGGTGCGGGGCCATGCTACGTTTCAATCATTACAGAGTTGGAACTTCTCTCTTACCCGGAAATAACTTCTGCCGAAGAAAGATATATCCGATCATTCCTCGACGATGTTTCCGTAATGGACTTGGGGCCAGAGATTTGCCGTTCAACAATCAATATTCGCCGTACCCATAACCTGAAGCTCCCCGATGCCGTCATTTGCGCGACAGCGCTCGCATTGAATGCGACACTCTTAACCAACGACAAGAAACTTGCTGCCCTATCCGAGCTATCTGTCTCTCCCGTGTTGCTACGTTAGTGCCTCAATCTGGGAGAACAGCCATAAAAGACAAGAAGTTTTTTGGTAAGCGTTCAGGTGCGAGATCGTCATCCCCGCGAACGCGGGGATCCAGCATGACCGGAGAGGTTTCTACCGCGTTCTGGATTCCCGCGTGCGCGGGAATGACGGCGTGGAATTCCCTTGGGGTGAACGCTTACGTTTTTTGAATGCTCCTCGGAACGGTAGTAAACATTGGCTATAGCGTTCTTTTCGAGACAGATGAACATTTTTAGAATTTGGTGCCGTCTGCGGTCAAAGCTAAGACGCAAAGAAAAGAAACATTTCACCGACAAGGGTATGCTTGGGTTGTGGGCGAAGTCCACGTTGGGAGGGGGATACCTGGCGTAACGCTTCCTGATGAGGGCCTCAAGCAAAACGCCCCCGGATCGCTTCGATCCGGGGGCGTTCAACAGTGCAAGTTGTCTTTGTTGTCTTTGTTGCCTACGCGAATTCGGTCTCGCCGGGGCGTGCAATAGGACGCACAGCGATGTCACCCCATTCGAGGCTTGCGGGCGATAGGTCCAGGGTGGAATTGAGCATATCGTCCCAGCTCAGCTCCATGCCGGTATAGGCAGCGAGACGGCCCATGATGGCCATGAGCGTGCTGTCGCACATGTACTGGCCGTTGTTGATGGCCTCGCCCTTGCGGATGCTGGAAAACAGCGCATTGTGCTCGTTCTGGTACATGTCATCCTTGCCCGTCGGCTTGTGCTGCCACTTGCCGCTCTTCCTGGAATCAATGCGGTGGGACTGAAGCTCGCCCACGCCTTCCGTGCCATAGATCCAGTCGGAAACGTTGGTGGAAACCGTCGTATTGGTGCTCGCCCACTGGCGGCAACTGCTGAAACACTTCGTGCCATCGGCCCATTCGTAGACCGTGTTGAAGTGGTCGTAGATATTTCCGTACTTTTCATCGGTGCGGACAACGCGGCCACCACTGGAAACTGCCTTTACGGGGTATACATTGCCCATGACCCATCCGATCTTGTCCAAGCTGTGGATGTGCTGCTCGTTGATGTGATCGCCGGAAAGCCAGTCGTGGTAGAGCCAGTTGCGTACCTGGTACTCCATGTCGCTCCACTCCGGCTGGCGATCATGGAACCATAGCGCACCGGTGTTGTAGGTGGTTTGCATGGTCTGAATTTTGCCCAGGGCACCGTCCTGAATTCGCTTGATGACATCTTGCTTGGCGAACTGGTAGCGGTAACACAGGCCGGAGACGAGGGACAGGCCCTTCTTGGCCGCCAGTTTGCTGGTCTCACGAACGGACCGAACCCCTGCGGGATCGACGGCAATGGGTTTTTCGCAGAAAACGTGGCAGTCGCCTTCAATGGCCGCCTTTAATTGGACAGGGCGAAAGGAGGGCGGCGTCGCGAGGACGACCACGTCACAGGCGGCGATAACGTCTTTGTAGGCATCAAAACCGACAAACTTGTGATCATCATCGACCATGACGCGACCTTCAATACCACTGCCCTGAGACGTGAGTTTGTTCAGGACGCCGTCTACACGGTCGGCGAACGTATCGCCCAGAGCAACCAACCTGGCGTTGGGATCGGCCATGATGGCTTGGCGAATAGCACCATATCCCCGGCCACCACAGCCAATGAGGCCGACTTTTAATATTTCATCGTTGCTGTCGCCTGCGGCGGACGCCTTGCTGGATGCGACATGGAAGGTCGTTGCCGCAGCCACGACAGCGGCGCTGTTGCGCATGAAGCCACGACGGGAATCATTGGCGCTGGTTTCTTTTTTCATGACATCGGTCTCCTTGGCAGGTCCTTGAAACAGGAGCGCCTATATAGATTCTCAGGTGTAGAATAGTTACGTTACCGAATATGGCTGAGATGAATACCACCTCATGGGGCGATCCATCCCGATCACCTGATAATAGCGAATATCCCGCCGGGGTACAAATTAGCCCACGATGCCGTGGCTTCCATCGGTTGGTTCAGCTACAATGGGCACACGTCCCCAGCCAGGAGATTTCCCATGCCCACCCCGCAACCTGCCGTCGTTCTACTGAGCGGCGGCCTTGATTCCTCGGTGTTGCTCCACCATGTGGCCAAAGAACTTCATTGCCCGGCCATCCATGCGCTGAGCTTTAACTATGGCCAG
>JAJRPE010000301.1 GCA_024280935.1 Candidatus Hydrogenedentota bacterium | reverse complement strand
CTGATTGTATAACCCAGTGAAGGATTGGACGCAATGCCGAAGATGAGTATGTAGCAGGCGGCATACAACGTGGCGATTAGATACTGCTCTTCTTTGATTTGGGTGACTACGGCAATTGTTGTCGCTATCCCCCCAAAGAACACCAACACCCAGAGAATGTTATTTAATAATCGCTCCCGGACAGACTCTAACGTGATATTTGTCGTTGCTTCTCGCATCCTGGCATCTCCCTATAGGCGCATCTGAAAGCAGTGTTCGGACGGCCTAAGCTACCATGACCTTGCTGGATTCTGTAGCCTGTTCCTATGGATCCGGCTTTGGGCGTTGAAAAACAGGCAGACTCCCCGAAGTCTCCTGCAAGTCTCCCTTGCATAGTGTCGCACGGGGCTTAGTTGGCGTGCAACGGCGTCAGTTGGGCCAGGAACGCGAATAGACCCCCGATATTCGTGCTCTTTGCCAGCCTCCCCGCCTTCGTTAAGTTGCATCCGGTTGGTGCTTCACCTTCACCTTCGCCCTCACCTTCCGCGCCATCGGTGATGGCCAGGGAACCCAGCAGAACGCCTGTCTCGCCCTGAGACGCATTGGCAAAGCCGATTGCCTTGCCGTTGGTTATGGGGTTGGGGACGGAGAGATAGATTTCGTAGGCACCTGCTTCCAGTCCATGGTTGGCGATCTCGAATACGAATTCATTCGCGCTGCCATCGGCTGGGATGGTGCTCAAGGCCCAGTCGGGGGAGCCGAGGAGGGCATCGGCTTGACCGGAACGGGTCGCGGTGATTTCAAAGGGCCAGTCGTAGTAAAAGGGCGTAAGGCCGCGATTTTCGATGCGGACACCAAGGAGCAGCGTGCCACCCGCAGTCGTTTCGGGGAGATTGGCTTCGCTTACGAAGAACTCGTAGCCCGTCAGCTTGGCGCTGGCGATGGCCCGCGCCCGTTTTGCGGCATCCCAGCCATTGCTGCCCCCGTTTTCGCCCTCAAAGGCCTGGTGGTAGAGGAGCCACGCCACGTGGGTCGTGTTTACGGCGGTGGTGAAGTCCTCGGGCGCACCGGTCGGCACATCGAAGACCACCTCCTGAAAGTCGGGCTGGACTTCGCCGCCGTTGGGCAGGATCTGCCACAGGGTGTCGAGGTTGTTCGCTTGCATGCGGCTCCAGAAATGGTAGTCGACGGTGGGGAGGGTGGCGTTGGTGAAGTCATCATCGTGAAAACCGATGTTTCTCTCCGCGACGCTGGCCATGGGTTCGTGACCGAGGATGTCCTGGGATACCAGAATATGGGTTTGACTGAAGGCGTTATCGTAGGCGGTCAGTATGCGATCCTGCGTGGCGACGCTGGGGAGGAGTTCCTCTTCCGGGAAGGTATGCCATTCCCCCCAGTGGCCGAGGATGCCGAGTTGGATGAATCCAATCCGTGGGTCGCCGTCGTAGCGTGCGCCGAAGGCCGCGATGAAGGCCTCCAGTGCGGTAACGAGGCTTTCGTTGTCGTAATCAGGACTCAATCCCTGTCCGCTGCTGCCGTTGTACGGGGTCGTCTGAAGTCCGTCATCGAGGAGAAACTGGGGTATGGACGTGTCCGTATCCGGGTAATCCAGATAAACGCGGATGACCGCTTGGTGTCCCCGGCCCGCGATTTCGTTGAGCAAGGGTTCGAGGCCCGCGTCAAAGGTGAAGGTGTTTGGCCCGCTCATCAGGGTGGCGAAGCCCACATAGTCGAATTCCATGCTGTGGGGAAAGGTGTCGTATCCCCCTGAGAAGGGCATGAAGCCTTTCAGCGGGTTATCAGCGGGGGCTTGATCAAGGGGGTCCATCCTGTGTTAGGAAGGGTTTGGGCGAAGAGGGCGAAGGGGAAGAGTCCCGTGGCAAGAATGGCAATGACGATGCGCATTTTGAATCCTTTGAAATGATGGTGTGAAAAATAAGCGTAAGCAACGACGGCTCACTGATGATATCCGTCTTGACATTACGAGATCAGTTTCGGGTGCCACGGACAAGGTGCGACAGCGCCTTGCCTGTGTGGACTGCTGAATATTTCTTCGGACCCATGTTTTCGCACGGGCAAGCCCTACCGGGCTTGACCGTGGCACCCGAAGTTGTTTTTCATAGTATCAGGTCATTCCCGGAGCAGGACTGAAGAACGCCCGCTACCCGTGAATCCAGACTTGGTTCAAATACCTGCTACAAGGTAGGATACACGCCCTGCGGCACTACAACAAATGTTGCAAACCGCAGGTTTGTCCCTGACGAAGCCCACGGAGTCCAATGACGAACGCCCTCGGAGAAAATGTACTCACCCGTATTACCCCCGCTGCCGCCCGCCATATGCAGGAGGCTATTGAGGAGACGGGCGGAAGGGAAGTGTTCTTCGCCGGTGCGTTGGACGGGCAAGGCCGGGTCGCGGAGGTGCGGGTCTGTGCCCGTGGCCACGAATCGGCGGTGCCCGCCCTTTTTGAATCACTCGATGTGCGCGATGTGGTTATTCACAACCATCCGTCGGGAGAACTGGCGCCGAGCGAAGCCGATGTCCAACTGGCGGCTATGTACAGCGCCCATGGTCATGGGGTATTTATTGTCGACAACGAGGTGACTCGGGTCTACGTGGTGGTGGAACCCTTTGTGCGCAGCGAGGCCAATCTCCTTTCCGTGAACGAGTTGCGGGGCATGTTCGCCCCCAACGGTATCATCGGGCGCACCTTGCCGGGATACGAGGCGCGGCCCCAGCAGGTGGCCCTTATGGAAGCGACTGCCGAGGCCTTCAATCAGGACAAGGTAGCGGTGGTGGAAGCGCCCACGGGGGTGGGGAAGACCTTTGCCTATTTGCTCCCTGCCGCCTTGTGGGCCAAGCGAAACAAAGAGCGGGTCGTCATCTCTACACGAACGATTAACCTCCAGGAGCAAATCATCCAGAAAGATGTGCCCCTGATTCAGAAGTGCATCGATGAGCCGCTGGAGGCCTGTCTCGTCAAGGGGCGGGGCAACTATCTTTGTCTGCGAAAGCTGGACCGTTCCCTGTCGGAGGCAGGACTTTTTGACGATGAAGCAACCATGGACCAGTTGACGGCCATTGGGGAGTGGGCGGAGAAGACGGAAGATGGCAGCCGTGCTGATTTGCCCTTCATGCCAGGCCGGGAAGTGTGGGAACGGGTTTGTTCTGAATCCGACAGTTGCAGCCGGGGACGCTGTCCAGACAACAAGCGGTGCTTTGTGGGCAAGGCGCGGCGTGAAATGGCCAAGGCCGATTTGCTGGTGGTGAACCACCACATGCTTTTTGCGGATATCGCCATCAAGCAGGAGGCGGGGGACTTCACGGCCCAGGCGGTGTTGCCCCATTACAAGCGGGTCATCTTTGACGAAGCCCACAGCATTGAAGACTCGGCGACGGAGTATTTTGGGCTTTCGGCGACCCTGCTTGGGGCGAGGGCCAGCTTTGGTCGCCTTCTTCGCCAAGAGGGAAAGCAAGAGCGAGGCCTTATTCCCACCATCAAGGCGCTGCTCGTTAAAGAGTGTCCCCAGTTGTCGGTGGAAAAGTTTGAGGGCATTCAGAAATTGATAGAGGAGTTGCTGAAGCCTGCCTTGCTGGAAAGCCGTGATGGGGTGGCGGATGCTTTCCATGCCCTGCGCGAGCTGGCATCAATTTGCAGTGGTCAGATCGGTCGGGGCGTTAAATGGCGGCTTACCGAAGAGGTGCTCCGGGACAAGCGTCTCCGCCAGATACACACCGAGCGCGTGGTGCCTGCCGTGGACGGGGTTACCCGGCTTCTACAGCACGTGAACGAGTTGAACCGCCGACTTCGGGCTATTCCCCCGAAGGACGACGAAGAGGAGCCGCCGCTGGTGTCGGAGAAGGCCCAGCTTCAGGCCTATGGCGGGCGTCTGGAGCGCATGGCGAGTGCCCTTCTGGAATGCACCAGCGAAGAACTCAAGCCCAATTCGGTCCGCTGGATTGAAGTAGATGCCCGCAGCGATCAGATGATAAAAATTGCGCGGTGTCCCCTGGATGTGGGGCCACCCCTGGCGGAATGGGTCTATGACAACCTCGACACCGTACTGCTGACCTCGGCCACACTTACGGTGGAGCAGAAGTACGACTATCTCTTTCAACGTTTGGGCTTGGATCGGGTCGAAGAGAACCGGATTACTACGGCGCTCCTCGATTCGCCCTTTAACTTTCGGGAACAGGCCATGCTCTGTCTTTTGCAGGATGTGGTCGAGCCATCAAATCCAAATTTTCTGGAGGATGCGGTGGGCGCAATTCGGCGTGCGCTGGAGATAACCAAGGGGCATGCTTTTATTCTCTTTACCTCCTTTTACGCGCTCAACTACGCCTACAAGCACTTGGCCGATGATTTGCGCAAGGTCGGCATCACGCCCCTGAAGCAGGGGGAGGCGGGGCGTACCCAATTGTTGGACCGATTTCGCGCGGATGCGAACAGTGTATTGTTTGCCACCGACAGCTTCTGGGAAGGGGTGGACGTTGCTGGCGATTCTTTGCAGTGTGTTATACTGCCGAAACTTCCCTTTCGCGTGCCGACGGAGCCGGTTCAGCAGGCCCGATCCGAAGCGATTGAGGCCCGCACTGGGAATGCCTTCATGGGCTATGCGGTGCCCCAGGCGGTCATAAAATTCCGGCAGGGCTTTGGTCGTCTTATACGCCGCAGGAGTGACCGGGGTGTCATTATAGTCCTGGACCAGCGTGTCATTACCAAACGCTATGGCAAAGTTTTTCTGAGATCGCTGCCCGATTTGCGAATCGAGCAGGGGGATCGTGATACCGTTTTCGAGAAGATGGAACAATTCTTCCAACAACCAACCGAGGATTGAGGGATGCAGACCGACATTCGCGTCGATATTTCACGGGCAAAATCCGCCGCCGTGGGCAAAGAACATGGGATTGCTCCCGCCGAGTTGAAAGAGATTGAGCCGGATATTTTGGCCATTCACAAGATTCTGCGCAAAGAGCGCAAAGACAAGGCCTACGGATTCTATGATCTGCACAAGGACAAGGAATCTATCAAGAACGTCAAAGCGATAGCGGAAAAATATCGTGCTTTCGGCTATGACAATCTGGTGGTTCTGGGCATCGGCGGCAGTGCCCTGGGCATCACGGCGTTAAACACCGCGCTTAACCCGGCCTACTACAATCTCATGACCAAGCGGGGCCGCAAAGGCAATCCGCGCCTTTTTGTAATGGATAACATCGACCCTGTGTCCTTCCGGGCCATGTTGCGCCTGTGCAATCCCAAGAAGACGCTCTTCAACGTTATCTCCAAATCCGGCGGCACTGCAGAGACCATGTCCCAGTGCATGATAGTTCTCGATATCCTGGAGAAGAAGCTGGGCAAGAAGGCGGTAAAAGACCACTTGGTTATTACCACCAGCCCAAAGGAAAAGGGTGCGCCAAAGAGTCTACTCCATCCCGTCGTAAAGGCCTATGGTCTCGACTCCTTCGGGATACCAATTAACGTGGGCGGGCGATTCTCGGTTTTTACACCGGTCGGCCTTTTTCCGGCCGCCATGCTGGGCATGGACATCGATGAAATGATGAAGGGCTGCGCGGCGATGGACAAGCGCTGTTCCCAAGCCAGCCTCATGGACAACCCGGCCTATCTTCGCGCTGCGGTCCAGTTCATGATGGACAAGAAAAAAGGCAAAGTCATGTCCGTCATGATGCCCTATGTGGACGGTCTTCGGGATGTGGCCGATTGGTATCGCCAGATTTGGGCAGAGAGTCTGGGCAAGAAATTCAGCTTGGACGGGGAAGAGGTCTATGCGGGGCAGACCCCCATCAAGGCGCTCGGCGCGACCGACCAGCACTCCCAAGTGCAGCTTTATCGTGAAGGCCCCAACGACAAGATTTTCAATATTCTTGAGGTGGCCCGTTTCGATAAGACAATGCGTATTCCCGAAGCCCTGAAGAATGTAAAAGAACTGGAGTACCTGCGTGGGGTGACCATGAATAAGCTCATGAATGCCGAGCTGCGTGGCACCCTGGATGCCCTCAAGGCGAGTGGACGGCCCGTAATTCGCACGATTCTTCCCCGAATCAATGCCCACACGCTGGGCCAGTTGCTCTACATGCTGGAAGTCGAGACTGCTATGGCAGGCCGACTCTACAACGTGAATACCTTTGACCAGCCTGGCGTCGAAGAGGGCAAGGTTATTGCCCGCAGCCTCATGGGAGGCGCTGGGTGAGCGAGGTCGCAAAAGGTGAATCTCCCACAGATGCGCAACGCCATCTATTGCCCTTTGGTGTGGGAGGGGACTATATTGGTGCCCGCCGCGCCCGCCGTTCCTTTCGACTGATGGTGCTTGCCTGCGTCGGCCTTACGATAAGTCTCTACTTCGCGGAGCATTACCTGCGCTATGGCTTGAGCGAGGTGCAATATC
This sequence comes from Candidatus Hydrogenedentota bacterium, assembly GCA_024280935.1. Classification (GTDB taxonomy): domain Bacteria; phylum Hydrogenedentota; class Hydrogenedentia; order Hydrogenedentales; family JAEUWI01; genus JAEUWI01. The sequence goes on along the minus strand of JAJRPE010000301.1, from coordinate 13,967 downwards.
GGATGGCGCTTACGCTGGAGGACGATTCGCAGCGGGCGATTTTGCGGAACGTTGTCAAGCGTGATGCGGGCGAGAGCGAGGCACCCTCCCCACGATATGTGGCGGCACTGGCCTATATAGAGGAGGACGACCTCGTATTAGAACGATATGCGGAGGCTGTGGATCTTGCGCCAGACGATGGCGCGTTGCTCATCGTATATGGTGCCAAGCTTTTTCAGATGGGTGAGTTCAAGGAGGCACGTCGGATCTTTCGAGAGGCGGGCCTGAAATCAAGTGGGAATGCGCTGCCCGACTATCTCCAGGCGGCGGCCATCGCGGCCTCTTCCCCTTCAGAAGAGGATTTTCGCACCGCGGTGGCATTGGTCGCCCGTACGAATGACAGCGGCGAGCCGCTTGTCTTTCCCCAACCGCTATGGCATGAGAGTCTGCCGCGCCGAGGTTACTGGTATGCGCGTTTGCGGCGCGAATTGGCGGACTTGTGCTGTGCGCCCTTGTACGCATTGGAGAACGCCATTGTAAAACGGGTCCATGGCGAGTTGCGGGAAGGTTCCGCACCCGATGCCGGGGCTTGGCTCTACCAACTTCAGATGATCGGTGAGCAGCTCGTGGGGGAGGAATCCGATGCCCAGGAGCAACGTAGCACGAGCGTGCTGATTGCTGGTATCAAGTTGCAACAGGATGCGGTTGCGTTGCGCCAGCAGATTGCGGAAGGAGAAAAAGGCCATCCCGACGAGAATTTGAACGCTTTGGCTACCCGCCTTAGCGATGCCATGACTCGGGTTGTTCAGTTCGAGAGTCAGCGCGATCAGTCATTCCCGCGTCGAGAGCGCGGTGCCGAACTTCCGGTTCATATGGCGCTTTCGGGCATGGTTTTTCTGGGCTTCGCCAGCTTCCTGTTAATTCTTCTGAACCGGATCTTTCGGACCGACAAAAACGCACGGGCGTTGCGTCAACCTTCCTTGGGGATGCGCGTGATGGGCGTATGGCTGGCGGCACTCTTTCTGTGTTTGATTTGGGCAGCATCGGGCTTCGCAGAAGAGTTCGGCACGATAATCGTTTTTTGGCTTTGGATATTTTTGCTCGCCGCTATTGTTGTTATGGCTATCATTTACCCCGCCTTTATACTGCCTTCGGCCACCACCGTCTGCAGCAGGTTCCTCACCGAGCCTCGCTACAATGAGAGGTTTAGTGAGGCGCGACGCGTCCGGCGAAAGGCCTATCTCTCCCTCTCCAGTCGATTTGCGAGCATCGCGCTTGGCCTGTATCTATGTCTTTTATGCGCGTGTCTCGTCGGATTTCGTGTGTTCACCGGGCTTTATCCCACCGATCTCAAGTTTCTGATTTCCGGACTCTCTTTGGAGGAGTTCGCACTGATTCAAGAACTCCAATCGCTTTTGTAGGTGCGTTGCGGTCAATCGATTTTCTTCGTGCGGGGTCGTGAGTCCTCTGCCATGAAGGGTGAAAAAGGCGATAATTGCCAAGTTAGAGTTGACAGATTGAAATTTAGAGCGATATAATCAGTATGAGGGGTATTAAAGTAAGAATTGTGCGTTCCGACGTCTCTTTGTATGGCAAATTGCTACCCTCCACATCGGCGGCGGACTGGACATATCCAGTAGAGGAGTGTTAGTTGTGAGTGATCGCGAACAAAAAGCCTACACGACGTTTGAGGCGGCGAAGATCTGCCATGTTACCCACCACAGTATCAAGAACTGGATTAAGCAGGGGCTTATCAAGGCCTCTCGCACACCCGGTGGGCATTATCGCATTCTTGAAGATGATCTCGACCGTTTTCGTGAAAAATTTGACATGTTCCCACGGGAGAAGGGGCCATCCCAGCGCCGTATAATGATTGTGGATGATGATCCCGATGCTCTCGCGCTGATGGAGAATATTCTTACGGACGATGGCTTTGAGTTGGTCAAGGTAAGCAACGCGACCGAAGTGGGACTCAAAGCGGCACAACTGACGCCAGATTTGATTCTCCTCGATTTCCTTATGCCCGAGATTAATGGATTTGAAGTCTGCAAGGCACTTAGGGATAATGAACTCACCCGAAGCATACCCATCATGGCGGTTACGTGCTTATCCAAGGAGCAGGATATTGAGCGTATATTCTCCTGCGGCGCGGACGAGTATTTGGCAAAACCTTTTCGTGTTGAACAAATGCTTGAAAAGGTCCGTGATTTAATAGGACGAGGGCGTTCAAGCGAGTAACGGGATCGTTTCCACGCGAAACGACGCTTTGGTGCCGGTGGTACGTATTGCCATCGTAGTGGATGGGGTGCAGGAGCCAAGGTAGTGCAAAGCGTGCCCTTATGAGCAGTAAACAATCCCGAAGCGGAATCGAACGCAAGTTTCTAACGTCTATCTTGTGGGTTGGTGTTATACCGATGGCCCTGGCGCTGGTGAGCGGGTATGTTCTTGCCCGCGAGAATCAGAAAAACGCGGTCCGCATCAACTTGGAGACGGCAGTCAGGGTCAAGGCCGATGGGCTTAATCTGACGTTGGAAGGGCGTTTGCAGCGGACGCGGCGTTCAGCGTGCGCTCCCGATCTTCTCCAAGCGCTTTCGGGGGCTTCATTTAGTGTCGAGAAGATCCAGGCAGTGCTGCGGCGTATGAAGGCCGCTGCGATCGTCTCGGGGGATAAAAGCGCCGATTTTGTGCTATATGATACCGAAGGGGGATTGCGGGCCAGCACCCGTCGTGGTGCCTCGATTGCTGTGTTGCCATCGATCAGTCCTGAAGCGTCGGTCCATACGCGGGTAGCAGGTTTCGACAAGAATCGATACGTTGCATTGGTGATGACACCTATCCTGCTTGTGGAGGGCGGCGAGCCGATCGCCTATCTTGGCGAGTATCAAAGTGTAAGCGATTTGCTCCGGTTTGTTCTGGAGCACGAACAAGGAGTAGGCGATTCTCTTGTAGAGAGCTATGAAATCGCCTATCAGGATGAGTTGGGTGCCTACCGGGTTTTCTATGCGCGCCATGGCGGCAATGGGAACGTTACGTCAGCGCAAACCATCAAAGCCGATCCGGGCTTGGTTCGCCATCTGAAGCGACAACCACCGCGAGATTCGGATACGCTTACCCTCTCCAATTACCTGAGTCACGACGGCACCATGTCGGCCGTGGTGGCTTATCATCGCCTTTTTCCAGACACGGAACTTTTTCTTCTAGCCTACCGGCCCACCTCGGATATCTATGAAAATATAAATCTGGCGGCAATTCTCACCTTGGTGCTCTCGGGGGCGATTATTGGGCTGTTTTGCATCATCGCGTATCGGAATGTACACAACAACATAATTCGTCCCGTATCCCTGCTCAATGAAGGCGCGCAAATTGTTCGCCAAGGGGATTTGGAATTGAAACTTGTAATTGGCACGGGAGACGAGATCGAAGAACTTGCCATGTCCTTTAATAAGATGGCCAGTGCGCTTCGGGCAAATATCAATCAACTGGAAGAGTCCGAAGAACGATACCGGAATCTGATCACATCAATGCGCGATGGCATATGCCAAGCCAACACCGAAGGAGTTATTACATTAATCAATCCGGCCGGGGTGGAAATTCTGGGCTATAGCGAGGGCGCATCGGTGGTTGGCCTCTGTCTCAGGGATATATTTTTGGAGCGGATGGATTATGCCCGGGTTACCCAGGAATTGGAGCGCTGCCGTTTTGTAGAACGTGTCCGGGTTTGGATGAAGCGCCATGACGAACGCACAATATGCGTGGAACTCTCCATGAACCGGGTTTTCGACGAATCCGGTGCCTATATAGGGATGGAGGGCACGTTTCGCGATGTGACGCAGAACGTGGTGCTGGAACAGGAAGCGCGCGAGCGCTCCGAGCGGATCGCAGCGATTAACCAGATTGCGAACACGATCAACTCGAGCCTTGAGGCTGGCCGCGTTTACGAGAGTGTTGTCGTCGAAGTTCGCAGCTTAATCGCCTTTGACTATGCTGAAGTCGTGCTTCTAAATGGGGAGGATGGTTCCTGGGAAACGCACCATCTGTGGCCGGAACCGGTGGTTGTGTACCGTCCCGGGGAGCGCGTGGAAAAAGGACCCGAGTCTGCGTTTTGGGTTGCGCGGGAGAAGAAGGTGCTCTGTGTTGACGATTTGCGCGGTAATGCGTCGCCTTTCGCCGGCGAGTTTCCTTCGGATATTACGAGTTGCTTGTGTCTGCCGCTCTACGCTACGGAGCGGATTATAGGTACACTGAATCTGGGTTCTCGGGACGTTTCAGCCTTTGGCAAGCACGAAATCGAGATTCTGGAACAGATGACACCCCATGTGGCCATCGCTATTAGGAACGCCCAACTGCTTGAGAATCTGCAACATTCTCTGGAGGAAGTGACCCTGGCACGGGAACGTCTCCATGAAATGAATGACGAACTGAAGACGCTGGATGAAATGAAGACGAATTTGTTGTCCAATGTATCCCACGAGCTTCGGACACCATTGGTGGCGGTGATGGGCTATACCGACATGATCTTGAACGGCAAAGTAGGGCCTATCAATGAGGTGCAGGAGGATTATCTGGGCATCAGCCTCAGAAACATAGAAAAGCTCGTGACGCTCATCGAAAACCTGCTCGACTTCTCGCGGCTCCACCGGGGCACGGAAGAACTCGTTTTCGACACTTTTGATCTGGTGGACTGCGTGCGGACCAGCATGGAGATCGTCAAACCGGTATCGGATAGCCGAAGAATCGAACTCATTCTCACGGCGGCGGAGCAGCCTGTGTTGGTGGAGGGGGACAAGGGTAAGTTGGGACAGGTATTCAATAATTTGCTGTCCAACGCGGTGAAGTTTAACAGCCCGGGTGGCACCGTGAGCGCCGAGATACGCATTGACGGAGAGCAAGTGCTGGTTTCGGTTTCAGATACGGGGATCGGTATCCCAAGCGAGGCCTTGGACAAGGTCTTTACGCGATTTTACCAATACGACGGATCTTCCACGCGCAAATACGGCGGCACGGGAATTGGATTGGCCATTGCCCAGGATATTATGCGGCTCCATGGCAGTTGTATTACGGCTGAGAGCGAGGTGGGGGTGGGGACCGTGTTTAATTTCGTGCTGCCCTTGAGCATGGCGCAGAATCCTGATCGCAAAAGTTCGGGGCCGAACCCTCCCTTGCCCACGGAAACCCATCTTCTTGTGGAGTTGGTTACCCAGGATCGTGCGCTGAGTACTCAGATTCGAAATCTATTGTTGGCCGAAGGCATGGATGTGATCCATGCGGCCTATCCTTCTGTGGCGTGCGCGCTGGCCGAAAAATACAGCCCTGATGTCCTCCTTGTCGATACCGAGGCGGGCCCCCTGGGCAGTGTCGTCGTTGAGGAGATCGTGGCCGCACCATCGGTGATTGACGTGCCGGTGATTCTCTTGACCAACGATGACGGCCTCTACGAGACCTATGAGTCTCAGGTAGCGGCTCGGGTGCGGCGGGGTTTTCGGAAGAGTACCCTGTTGAGCGGTATCCACTACGCCCTCAGCCATGGTGTCCCAGGCTTTGAAGATCTGGGCGACAAAGTACTGTGCGTCGATGACGACGAAGAGATAGGGGTGTTTATTTCTCGGTGTCTTGGTAATGAGGGCTATGAAACGGAGCAGTGCGGCACCGGTGAGGCTGCGTTGGAACGGGTGGCCACCGGTGAATTTTGGCTGGTCTTGCTCGATATCGCCATGCCGGGCATGGATGGATGGGAAACATGTCGGAATATTCGGTCAATCGCGGCCATTTCAGGTATTAAAATATACATGGTGACGGCCAAGCCGGTAGATAAGAGCCTGGCCGAATTACATGATTGTGGGGCGGACGGCTATCTGCTTAAACCCTTTAAGGCAGATGACCTGATCGGGCTTGTGAAGAGTTATCGAAAACTTAAGGACGCGTCCACCACCTCCGCCGAGCAGGAGGCCGATTCCCAGGAAAAACGAGGTTGAAGTTTCAGGGGAAAGTGGCACAGGCATCTCCGCTGTGTGCAAATCACAGGCGAGACGCCTGTGCCACCTCCCTTGGATTGAATGTAGAAAACCATAGGCATTCCCACGCGGGATTTTGTTATGAAGGAAGACAATATGCAGTACAGACGATTTGGAAAGACGGAGCTTCAGATCCCCGTTATCAGTTGTGGCGGAATGCGCTACCAGCAATCCTGGAAAGACACCGAGACGGACTTGGTAACGGAGGACAACCAGCGGAATATGGAGGCCTGTATCAATCGCTCGGTGGAGTTGGGAATAAACCACATCGAAACGGCCCGGGGCTATGGCACGAGCGAATATCAGCTAGGGAAGATACTGCCCACCTTCAAGCGTGAAGAGATCATCGTCCAGACCAAGGTGGGGCCGTCTGATGACGTGGACAAGTTCGTCGCAGACTTTGAAATGTCCATGGGCCTCCTTCAACTGGACTATGTGGATATCTTCTCTTTTCACGGCATCAACACCGACCAGTGCCTGGAAAACACGAAGAAGTGCATGGACACGGCCCTCCAGTGGAAGAAAGAAGGGCGCATTCGTGATATCGGTTTTTCGACCCATGGTCCCTGCGACATCTTGGTGAAGGCCATTGAGACGGACCTCTTCGAGCACATCAATCTTCATTGGTATTACGTGCAGCAGAACAATTGGTCCGCCGTCGAAGCCGCCACGGCACGCGATATGGGGGTTTTTATCATTTCGCCCAACGATAAGGGCGGGTTACTCTACAAGCCCAGTGACAAACTGATGGAACTCTGCGCACCCCTTCATCCCATGGCCTTCAACGATCTCTTCTGTCTCGCTCGGCCCGAAGTACACACCTTGAGTTGTGGCGTGTCCCGACCCGAAGATTTCGACATTCACATGGAGGCGGTGGCTCTCATGGACAACATCGCGGAGCATATTGCCCCCATTGAGGCACGGCTCCGGGAGGCGCTCGTGGCTACCCACGGCGAAGAATGGACCGCAGGCTGGGATGTGAATTTGCCCGAGTGGGAGGATACACCCGGCGATATCAATCTCTACCAGGTGCTCCGGCTCTGGAACTTCGCCACCGCCTTTGACATGATTGAATACGGAAAAATGCGCTACAACCTCCTCGGAAACGGCGGTGTTTGGTTTCCCGGAAAACAGGCTGGGGATATGGATAAAGAGGCGGTGGCTGCCTGTGTGGCTCATTTGCCCCATGGGGATCTAATCCCAGCCCGATTGGAAGAAGCCCACGAGATGATGAAGGGCGAGGAGAAGAAGCGATTACAGGAAGATGAATGAGCTATTAGTGTCGCTACTGCTTGGGCTAAACGGTTTCGCCGTAGAGCACGGTACAGGCTATGTCGGCGTTGGTCAGGCATCAATCCTGTCGGACGTGCCGCACGATCCCGAGGTACGAGGGTTCGTGCGCCTGGCAAGAAGGCCGTAGCGGGTTGGGACTTGCCCGTTGTGTTCACGGGATACGAAATAGGCTACAAGATAAAGACCGGGCGGATTCTGATGAAAGACACGGACGACAACCCGGTGGCCAGGGCCTATCGCTTGTTTCTCGGGGACGTTAACGAGCAGCGCGAGAGTTGGGACCAGACGGCGGTCCTGGTGGCCGTGCGTGGTACGACACCGTGGTGGACGTGGTCTCGACCGGCTACAACGAGGTCCGCACGGATGGTGTGAACCTATGGCATACCTCCCCCGATCAAAATCATGCCTACCTCGTCGAGCGCCAGCCTCCCGCCGAAGTCGCAGTCCTTATTGAGTCGCTCATTGCGCAGGCACCGGCCGGACGTCCCTGATCGGCTGCGTATGTATTTCCAGTCGTGTTCCATCGCCCGTCTGCAAACGGGTGTTTGGGGTGCTTATTAATGTTCTTGTTGTGATTTTCATTTGCGTATCAATGCACCAACTTGGCCCAATGTCTTCACATCGATATCTCGGATTCTGCCCTCGTAGTTGGGGCCGACATTGATGGAGAAGATATTCCCAAATTTTACCGCGTCCTCGTAGTCCTCGAAGAGCTTTGCCGCCGGATAGCACAGGCTGTCGTGTTTGGGCAGGGAATAGAACCAGTCCGCGCCGCCGTCATGCTTGGGCAGAATCGGATAGGTGAACTCCGCCGCCAGGTAGCCCTTATAGTTTGCTTCGCCCTCTTTGTTGTAGGCGCTCGCTTTCGTGTCGCCAATCGGCCCGGCGCTGCCCCGTTCGCGTAAGGCCAGCCGCCCCGAAGCTTCGCCATGATTGTAGCCGACAAAACAATTGGGCTGGAATTGTCGGATCCACGCGGTGGTGTCCGCATGGTTCAGGCCGCCCGTTCCTTGCGCGTGGTCCATCCAGAAAAACTCAATAGGGCCGTACAAGGTGCACAGTTCTTTCAACTGCGCCTTCTTCAACGCGGCGTTTTCCCCCTTTCGCCAGATGGGGTCGCCGTAGCGTTTGCTTCCGGGAATCACCCCGTCATCCGGTGTGTCTCCTTTGATCCAGGTCCAGTCCCCTTCGGAAAAATACAAGGCCAGCTTGATGCCGTACTTGTCGCAGGATTTCCTGAGTTTTGCCAGCACATCGATTCCCAGCGGGGCGTTTGTCACCTTGAATTCGGTCGTTTGGGTATCCCACAGGCAAAACCCATCATGGTGCTTCGCCAGAAAGAGAATGTAGTTCATCCCCGCATCTTTGGCCGTCTGGCACCATTGGTCCGTGTCGCATCCTGTTGCGCGGAAGAAGCGGATGTCCTTCACACCCCGCGTCCATTCATAGCCGGAGAAGGTGCTGAAGGACCAGCAAATAAACATGCCGAATTTCATGTCCTTGATTTGCTGCGCCCGGAGGTCATCGGGAAGGATTGCTTGCTCTTCGGCGGTTGCCGGGAAAGGGGCAACGGCAATAAGACATGCCGCCACCAGTAAATAGATTACTTTTTCTCTCATGGGGAATCCTCACTTTGTGTCCAGTGGCGCGTTTGGTATTGTGGGTTAGAGAATTTATAAGTGTTCACGACATGTTTCTTGTTGGCGAAGCCAACGTCTTTATGTTCCCCTCCGAGGAGGGGAGCCTTTTCGGCTTCGTGAACGTTTACAAAATTCTCAGCGATAGCTTATTTTCAGGAGCGTTCCGTCCCCGGCCGCCAGCGTCATGGTGCCTGTCGCACTTCCATCTTGCGCGTTTTTAGTGAGGGGCACGTCGTGGTTGCGAATCAGGTCTATGACGGTGCTAACGGATTCGCCAACCCGCAGGGTTGCCCCGCGTGATTCATGGAGGTCGTCGTTTACCACGATGGCGTAGAGGGTCTTCGTCTCGGGATCGATGAAAGTCTGCACTTGGGCCGGAGCGTCCACTTCCACCAGCGCCTCCTCGCTCCGCTCAAGGCGCAGGATGAGATCCGCATGGGGTGCGAGTTGTGCATAGACCCGGCCCAGTTCTTCGAGCTGCGGGGTCACGCTGCCGTCGGGATTGGTCAGGGCGTTGGGGCCGAGGTCGGTTTCTTTCGTGGCGAGAACCTCTTTCCACGCAACGTCCGCCGGAGGCAAGGTCGCGTTCTCCGCATTGGGGGCTTCGGGCGCGAGGGTGTAGCAGACAAAGCCCTTGGCACCCACCCGAAAGGTCTCCCACACCTGCCAGCGCATTTCGGCCAGCGTCGGGCACCGCCAGTGAAGGTAGGAACCCGGAAGCCCGATAAGGTGGCCTTGGGCGTCATACTTTCGTGGTCCCCAGATGTCGCTGAAGCACATGCCCATCACCCAGCCCACTGCCGGGCCGTCCCCTATCGCGTCCATCATCTTGAGGGCGTTCCGCCTGAAATAACCCTTGCTGGCGGCATCGGTGTGGGGACCGTTGGGATCATCGGGACCGAAGAAAGGGTACAGGTCGATACAAATCAGGGGGAGCTTTGTTTTTACGGGGACTTGGGGTGTCTGGGGCCACATGGTGACCGCTGTGCAGAAGCGCTTGGGATCCAGCTCGCGGAACTTCCGCCGCAAGGTCTCCAACCGTGGAAAATGTTCCACCAAGGGCTCGTCACTGAGAACCCACCCGACCAGGGTCTTGGAATCGCCCGCCGCTTTCACGATTCGTGGCAGCACCGTGTCGTAATAGCTGCCGTCGTCAACCCAGCGCCAGTCGATCTTGGCTTCCACAGCACCCATGGAGGGCAGGAGGCGCATGTTCCGCTTTTCGCATTCCACGATAAGCCGGGGAAGGTCGGCCTCGCTCATGTTCGTGACCCAGAGCAGGTTCACATGGTTTGCCTGGAGGGCGTCAAGGCGCGTGGTCACGTCTTGCCATTGGTCAATGTCGTAGTATTTCGCACAGGCCACGGTCCGCTCCCAACTCAGGTAGGCACCCAGAGGAACAAAGGTGGGCGGCAAGTCGGCGGGGACGGTTTGGGCCGATGCGCCTGTCGCAAGGAGCGCTATCAGCGGAGCCAGCAGAATTTTCCCAAGATACATGTTGTTTCCCATGCTTGTTCAACGCGGTTATTCGGTCGTGGGTTGCTCAAGGCGGATCGAAATGGGCACCAAGTCGCTATTCGGTGTTTCTATGTCTGCCAGAGTTACGGTGTCGGCTGTCTGAACAATGGTTGTGGCATCCCTTATCTTTACCTGCCCGTATGGCAGTGGCCCGCCCTCGGTGACGGCCAAAAATTTTTTGGCCGACGCGCCGCCAGTGCTTTTGGTGAAAATCATACCGCGGCCCAACGAACCATCCTCCATTTCAATTTGGTCGGAGACCTCCAACGTGGCAAGTGTCGTCTGCTCGTTGGCGATGTCGTTTCTGAAGGGGCCACTGCTTCCCCATTTTTTGTCGCCAATGTAGAGCGAGAGCCACTGTCCCTCTTCAGGGTGAACCTTTACGTCGACTTTCTTGTCTGTAACCTGAAGCACCGTGAGTGCCTGGGGTGTTTCACTTGAGCCACAGCCGCTTAGGCAGGAAATCAGCAATATGAACGAATAAATTGATGGGAAGAGTGGGTGACTTATAGACATTCGCATTTCTCCTTTTGTTCCCGTGTCGTCGAACGGGCTGGACACGTGATAGCATAATTCGGATTGGGAGAGGCTTTTTGAAGGTCAAGACCCCATGTACCAATGCATGCAGACAATCCAATCCAGTCCTTTTGTTGACTGGTCCATCCCCTGGGGCTTAGCATACCGGACAGAAGGCGAACGACTCCAGATAGCGTGAGGTATACCCATGGGACAAAAGGTGTCCGACGGGTGTCGAAGCATGCTTGTCGTTTGTGGTGATTCGCTACGTGTTTAGTGCGGAGATGTGGCGGGTTATTGGTAAGCGTTCACGGCACGGACCACTATAGTCGGAAAAAAGATCTGTGGGTGCCACGGGTAGGCCCGGTAGGGTTTACCCGTGCAGAACCGCTGTCTCTGAATTCGAAGCATCTCCCTTACCGGCAGGAATGCCACGGGTAAGCCCTGAGAGGCCTACCCGTGGCACCCGTCGCTGTTTTTTAAGGACCAAGAGGCCGTGGAACGCTTACGGTTATTGTTTGACTCCCAAGTTTGCGCACGTGACGATAGCGGGCCCCGCGACCGAAGCTGCGTTTGTGTCAGGCAGGAATGCCCAACCCCCTTTTGGCGGCACCCGCTGAAACAATGAGTACGCATGATTTTTTGGGATGCGTAACGGCGCGGCTTGAATAGGGTCGGAGGCGCTATGCAGCCAAGGGGGTGTGCAAGAAGTGGAATCAAAAAAGGACATGACCGAATGGTGTATGTGAATAACGTGACGACTAAAAGCATACTTGCCGTGATGGTATTGCTTGCTCTGATGGGCAGTTTTGTAGGGGCCTACGCGCAAAACGGAAGTTCATTTACAGCCGAGATGAAGATCGCCCGAAAAAAGGCAGCATCACAGCAACGCCGCATCATGTACAACGACGATGGCAACCACACGCAGTCCTTCACAACCCCCGAGGAACTCATCGCCCTCCGTCTCAAGCAGCTCATTGGCACCCAGGTCGACACCATCAGCTATTGCACGGGCGGCGGGGGGATGTTCTGGGGGCACCAGGCCAAGGTGGGGGAGGTGCTTGGCGAATTCGTGACGGAGAAGGATAATCAGTACGTCAAGGGCATTGTTTCAAGCCTGGACGCCCTGAAAGCCTTGGGCACGGACCCGCTGGCGGTTGCGGTTGATTTCGGGCACAAGAATGGCATGGAAGTGTTCTGGTCCTACCGCATGAACAACATTGAGGACAGCTTCGCCAAGCCCTATTTTTCGCGCTGGAAACGGGAGCACCCAGCGTATTTGCTCGGTAAGGCAGAGGATTACGACAACTATGAATACACCGATCCGCGCAAGTGGTGGGCGGGCTTGAATTTCGCCGAGCCTGCGGTTCGCGATTATGTGCTTCGCATTTTTGAGGATGTCTTCACGCGCTACGATATCGACGGCATCGATATGGACTGGTTTCGCCATCCCCGTTTCTTTCCCGAGACCACCGAAGAAAAGCCAGTTACACCCGAACACATCGCTATGATGAACGACTTTGTGCGGAAGGTGCGGGCGCTGAGCGAGGAGGTCAGTGTCAAACGGGGGCGGCCCCTGCTGATTTCCTGTCGGGTTCCTTTGAGTGTGGAGCGATGCCTGGCGATTGGCCTGGATGTTCCCACCTGGCTTGAGGAAGGCTTGGTGGACATCCTGGTCTTTGGCGGCGATTTGGGTCCCATGGCCATGGCGCCCCAACTGCAACGCATGGTGGAACTGGCCCACAAGTACCACATCCCCGCGATGGCGAATATCGGCGGGTCGGGGCTTCAGAAGGCCACCGGTTATTACACCGAGGAAGCCTGGTGGGGCGCCGCCACCAATGCGTGGAACGTGGACGTCGATGGCATCTACACCTTCAATCTGTTTCCCGAGGAACCCAAGGAACAATACAAGCGCATTGGCTCGCCGGAAACCCTGAAGGGCCTTGACAAGATTTATGCGATTGACCCCGTGCTGCCCAAGGATTTTTGGGGTTTCGACCGTTCGGCCCTCGTGGTGCCCGACCGTTTGCCCATTGCGCTGCGCCCCGATCAGGCGGTCCCCTTCAAGTTGCCCGTGGGTGAAGACATCGCGGCCAATGCCCCGGCGGGAAAAACGGTCCATGCGCTTCTCCGTGTGCGTTTTCCTGCTGTTCAGGGGGAGGAACTGCACATTACGCTGAACGGTAAATATTTGGGAACGCTTGCGCCGAAGGTGCCCTTGACCGAAGGGGCGACACCGGCGTGGTTTGGGCTTGCCGTGGCTCCTGCCAACCTTCGCGTTGGCATGAACCTAGCGGATGTCCGTCTGGTCACGAAGCGCCCCGCTTCCGAGTCGATTCCTGTGGATCGTTTCGAGCTGATTGTGGATTATTGGTAAGCTTGGGCGCGAAGTGCTCACTCAAACACACCAAAAGTTGTGGGGGGGGGGCGGGGTTACAAAAACACAGGCGAGATGCCTATGCTACGATTGCGTTACCATGAATAAGCCTACCCTGCTGGCTCCCGCCGGTGAATGGAAAAATCTTGTCAGCGCCATCGACCATGGCGCCGACGCCATCTACTTCGGTGTCGGCCAGTTTAACATGCGCGCCAACGCCAAGAGTTTTGGCCTTGACGGTATCGAGCGGGTCACGGATTATTGCCGAAGCCATGGTGTGGCCGCGCACTTGACCTTGAACACCATCATCTATGAAAATGAACTGAGTGACCTTGACCGTACCCTCGAACATGTGAAAGAAGCGGGTGTGGATATGGTGATCGGCTGGGACCTGGCCCTTCTTGAACGTTGCCGCGCCTTGGACATCCCCCTGTGTGTCAGCACCCAGGCCTCGGTTTCCAATTCCGCAGCGGCGCGTTTCTACGAAGAACTGGGGGTCAAGCGAATTGTTCTGGCCCGGGAATGCAGCCTTGACGACATCCGCAGCATTCTCCAGAATACCTCGCTGGAAATCGAGACCTTCGTCCACGGGGCCATGTGCGTTGCGGTCAGCGGGCGGTGTTTCATGAG
>JAJRPE010000300.1 GCA_024280935.1 Candidatus Hydrogenedentota bacterium | reverse complement strand
TCGAAGGTGTTGTAGTAGGCCCGCTTGTGGTAGTCCGGCCAGCCGGGGGTGAAGACCTGGTCGGTGATGGGTTCGCCGTTCAGGCTGAACTCATAGATGCCCAGGGCTGTGGCGTAGATGGTGGCCCGCGTGACGGACTTGGTTGCCGCGAAGTCTTTTCGATAGTAGCGCGCCGGAGGAAGCTCCATGTTTTGCTGGGTGGCTTCGAAGAGCGACTCGTCCTTGAAGCTGATCCACTCCGCCGACCAGTCCGATTTGTTGAGGAGGCCCATGCTCCATAGGGCGGCATCGGACCAATCGCTTGGGTTGCCGTCCTTGTCCCACACCTTTACCTGCCAATAGCACGGGGTACGGGAGGACAAGGCCTTCCCGGTGTATTCGATGTTGACCGTCTCATCGCTTGCGACCTTGCCGCTGTCCCAGAGGTCGGCGGTGCCTTGGGCGAGTCCTTTTTCGCTGGAGGCCACGCGGATTTGATAGGCCGTCTGGCGCTGTCCCCGTTTGTCGGAGGTGACGATCCAGCTCAATCGCGGCGCGGTGATGTCGACGCCCAGGGGTGCCTCGCGGTATTCACAGCGAAGGCGTTCGGGGGTAAGCGCGTCTTCGGCGAGGGCCGACGGTGCGATGGCGCCGATCAAGAGAAGCAAGAGTCCGGATAGTTGCATTTTGGTCATTATTCGAAATCCTCAGTGGTGGTATTCGGGTGTGTTTTGTTGGGCTGTATGATAGCGTTCGTGGGTGTCGGAAGGGAAGGGGTTATGCGGAAAAGGAGGTTGGACATTCCTGTCCGACACAAGCCGCAAGCCAAGTATCGAAGGCGCACTTGGTTTTCTTGGAAAAGCCTTGGGTGCCCAGGACAAGGGTGTGTTCTCTCGCGATGTTTTTTTCGTTGGGGTCCCAGGTAACCCTGCATGCCGACAGTCCACTTTCGGACTCTTGGCTCCCTACGTTGTCGGACAGGAATGTCCAACCTCCTCCTATTGACGTGCTGGCTTATGTCGGGCTGGAAATCCCAAACAGCCTACGGCGGACTCGATAGCCCCCTGTTGGCGGAACGCCCCAGTTGATTGCTAGAATCGTTGTTGACACAAGAGGTTCTGGACCATGCGGGGCCGAGGGCAGCGAACAAGAGGTGCGATAGTATGAAGCTTAGAGAATTGCTGTGGGCTGTGGGCATCGTGGCGTTGGCTGCGGGTTGTGCGAACGGTGAGGGGGGCGGGGAGAATGATGCTAAGTCCTTTGAGCAAACGAAGGAAGGGGCGGAGGGGGGAGACGCGATGGCGCGGCGTAGTCTTGGTTTTATGTATCGAGAAGGGTGGGGCGTTGAGAAGGACGAAGAAGAGGTTGTCCGGTGGGACAAGATGGCCTTTAAATCCTTCATGAAAGCCGCTGAGCAGGGTGACGCGCTGGCGCAGTGGCTGCTTGGCTGTATGTATTCCTATGGGCAGGGCGTCGAGAAAAACAGCGTTGAAGCTCTCCGGTGGTTCAAGATGTCCGCAGCTCAGGGTGACGCGTGGCGGCAGGGAATGCTCGCGCACATGCATGTCGTTGGGCAGAATGGTATCGAGAAAGACGCGGAAGAGGCTGCCAAGTGGTACAAGATGGCCTTTGAATCGTATATGAAGTCCGCTGAGCGGGGGGATGCTGAGGCGCAGCTTGAGCTCGGTCACAAGTATCAGTATGGGCAGGGCGTTGAGAAGGACGAAATAGAGGCCGTCAAGTGGTATACAAGGGCTGCGGAGAACGGGCAATGGAAAGCGCAGCAAACGCTTGGAGACATGTATCGAGAAGGGGTGATCGTAAGCAAGGATGTCGTTAAAGCGTACATGTGGTATAGCCTGGCGGCAGTGGAGATTCTGCATCAGAAAAACTATCGCTACGGTCTCGAAAGGACAATGACCGAAGAAGAGCTCGCCGAAGCAAAGCGCCGGGCGGCTGCGTTCAAGTGGAAGGGTGACTATCTTACGCGAACCATGAAAAGGGCGGAGCAGGGAAACGTACAGGCTCAGAAAACGCTTGGCCGCTTGTACACGTATGGTGCGGGTGTCGAGCAGGACGACGTTGAGGCGCTTACGTGGTATCGGAGGGCCGCGGAGCAGGGGGACGTGACGCAGCAGGTTAATCTTGGGTTCATGTATCGGGATGGTCGGGGCGTTGAGAGGGATTACGTTGCGTCCGTCAAGTGGTTCACAGGAGCTGCTGAGCAGGGGAACGCTGAGGCGCAGGTTTGGCTTGGCCGCATGTATAAGAAGGGTGAGGGTGTGGAGAAGGATTTCGTTGAGTCCGCCAGGTGGTTTCGGGCTGCCGCCGAGTCAGGTGATTTTTACGGGCAGATGAACCTTGGTCGTATATATGCGGAGGGGCGGGGCGTCGAAAAGGATCTCGTTGAAGCTTACCTATGGTACCGTCTGGTATCCAAAAAGGATCCACGCGAAAAGGCCTATGTCGATCTCGAGAAAGAGATGAGCAAAGATGAGGTGGCTGAAGCCAAGCGTCGGGTAGCTGAGTTCAAGCCAAGGAGTTGGGAAGAGATACAGGCGGAGATGCAGCAAGAGCAGCGGTAGAAGACGTAACCCGTGAGTCATCCGCCTACGCATTATGGCGGCAGTATGTGTTGGAATAGAAGGGGGTTGCCTTGAGGGTGTCATTGCCATCCGCCTGTTTCTGTACGTTGCGATAGTCACCACAAGGCTGCCACCCTCACACGCAGCCGGTTCCCGGCTAAGTTTGCGGGTGCGGTTGACCAGTCCGTCTTTCTTGTTGGATGAAATTTGTCCAGATGATTTGCACCCGCAAGCTCCTCCGCGTGAGGGTGGCACCCTTGTCGAGGGATCATAAACTTGCAGCAGACCTCCGCCAACGACGGGACAGACACGCCCGTTATCGAGGTGTTCGATGGGTCGAAGGGACCGGGTAAGCACAGGCGAGCTTGCCACTACCCTTCGTTTTTTGGACGAGTCAGTCCCTGTGCAGCGAATAAAAGGCTCGTCCGGGTGGTATGTCTTGTATATGCAATGGAAAGAAGGGTGTTGGAGATGGGCCGAAAATTGCACATTGATTGCTTGTTGGTGTTCGTGCGACCATGACAGCAATCTTGGGCGTCGGGATTACACTCGATTACGTAGTACGAGGGGTATCTCTACGAAATGTGCGGGCGCGTGCTGGGTCTGGGTTCCACGGTGGATCCGGGCAACCACGCTAACGTGGAGTGTAGGCCATGCTTGAGTTATTTCACGAATCCATTCGGGTGGTTAATCTGCCCTATACCATCCTGTTTGGCCTGTCGGCTTTTTATTGGGTTCTTTATCTGGTGGGCGTTCTGGGAGCGGACCTGCTCGATTTCGACGTTGACTTTGATACGGATGTGGACGGGAATGTCGATCTCGACGTGGATGGGGGACTGGATGGCGGCGGCTCAGTCCTGGGGGCGATGATGCGCTTCGTCCATGCGGCGGAGGTGCCGGTTACGGTGGTGGCCTCGGTTCTCAGTGTTTCCATGTGGGCCTTTTCCATCCTGACGAACCATTACTTGAGCAACACGAGCCTCCTCATTGCACTGGCCCTCGCCGTGCCCATCGTTATCGGCGGCGTTCTCGCCACGAAAATAGTTTTGATGCCCTTCGTGCCCTTGCTCAAGAAGGCCTTCGACGAAAGTAGCGACGTGATCCATGTAATTGGCCAATTGTGCGTCGTCTGCTCGCTGGAGGTTTCCGAAAAGCATGGCCAGGCGGAAGTGCCACTCAAGGGGGCTCCGCTGTTGTTGAGTGTAAAGACGCGGGATGGTGTTGTCCTGAAGAAAGGTGATGAAGCGGTCGTCTTCGCGAAGGAGGACGATGGAACCTATATCATTGCTCCTTTCGAGGGTGGCGCGAATAAAGGGAATGAGTTAGGCCTTGCGCTGGAAGAGCCGCAATAAAAAACAAGATAAACCCGCGTCATTCCCACGAAAGTGGGAATCCAGAACGCGACTGGTATACATTGCAACACCACTGGATCCCCGCGTTCGCGGGGATGACGGTCTTGGGTTGTGTTAGGGTGGCGCGAATAAAGGGAATGAGTTAGAGGTATGAATTACAGTGGCTTCACCAGCAGGGTGAAGTTTTGTCGGGGCGGTTTCGTTTTTTGAAATGGTCTGAACCGCATAGGGTTTATATAGGAGGAACGTCAAATGTTGGAAAGCCTAGTGGGCGCAATCGTCGTGTTTATTGTTGTTGTTGCCGTGGCCGTTATGGTCATGGTTGTTCGGTGTTGGAAAAAGGTGGAGCAGGGTACCGCGTTAATTATTACGGGCGCCAAAAATCCCACCGTACACTTTTCAAAGGCCATCCTGCTGCCGTTGGTACGCCAAGCGGAGATCATGGATATCTCCGTGCGTCGTATTGAGATTTTCCGGCATGGCTCGGAAGGGCTGGTCTGTAAGGACAACGTCCGCGCCGATATCAAGGTGGCCTTCTTCGTGCGCGTGAACAACAACGAAGAAGATGTGCTCAAGGTGGCCCAGTCCATCGGCGCGGCGCGCGCCTCCGAGACCCAGAAGCTCGTCGAACTTTTCGACGCCAAGTTTTCCGAAGCGCTCAAGACGGTGGGTAAGAAGTTCGACTTCGTTGCCCTCTATACGTCGCGGGAAGAGTTTAAGGAGGAAATCCTGCAAATCATTGGCCGCGATCTTAATGGCTATGTCCTCGACGATGCGGCTATCGATTATCTCGAACAGACGCCCCTGGACAAGTTGGATCCCAAAAACATCCTGGATTCCGAGGGTATCAAGAAGATCACCGACCTGACGGCAAGGCAGCAGGTGCTCGCCAACAGCATTACGCGCGAAAAGGAAAAGACCCTGAAGAAGCAGGATGTGGAGGCCCGGGAAGCCATCCTGGAACTGGAAAAGCAGTTGGCCGAAGCCGAGGCCAAGCAGTTGCGCGAGATTGAAACGGTCCAGGCCCGGGAACAGGCCGAGGCCGCGAAGGTTCAAGAAGAGGAGCGGCTGAAATCCGAGCGTGCGCGCATCACCACCGAAGAAGAAGTGGCTATCGCCACGGAGAACAAGGATCGGCAGGTCATCGTTGCCATGCGCAATAAGGAGCGGACGGACCAGGTGGAGAAGGAGCGGGTGGAGAAGGATCGCATGTTGGAGGTCACGGAGCGCGAGCGGGTGGTGAGCCTGGCCGACATCGAGAAAGAAAAGGTCATCGAAGTTCAGAAGAAGGAAATACAGGATGTGATCCGCGAGCGGGTCATCGTGGAACGGGCCGTGGTCGAGGAGCAGGAGCGCATCAAGGATACGCAGGAATTCGCGACAGCGGATCGTGCCAAGCAGGTCGCCATTACGGATGCCGAGAAGGACGCCCAGGAAGCGCTGGTGAAGGAGATCAAGGCGGCGGAAGCCAAGCGCGATGCGGCCCGCTTCACGGCGGAAGAGACGGTAATTACCGCCGAAGCAGTGCGCGATGCGAGCGAGCGGGAAGCCGTCGGCAAAAAGATGCTGGCGGAAGGCGTGACGGCGGAGCAGGCGGCGACAGGGCTGGCGGAGGCCACGGTGATCGAAAGCAAGGCCGTGGCCGAGGCCAAGGGCTTGGAAGCCCGTGCCGTGGCGATAGAAAAGGAAGGCACGGCGGAAGCCAATGTCATGCAGCTCAAGTTTGGCGCGGATGCCCAGGGAATTACGGACAAAGCCGAGGCCATGAAGCTCTTCAACGACGCGGGCAAGGAGCACGAAGAGTTCAAGATCAACCTGGAGAAAGAAAAGGCCATCGAGCTCGCGGCCATCGACGCGCAGCGGGAGATTGCCGAACAGCAGGCAGTCATTATCAGCCAAGCGCTCAAGACCGCGAAAATCGATATCGTGGGCGGCGAGTCCGAGTTCTTCGACAAGATTACCC
>JAJRPE010000299.1 GCA_024280935.1 Candidatus Hydrogenedentota bacterium | reverse complement strand
TGCGATCATTCGGTGGATCATGTCCGAACCGCTGCCCTTGGGAAGATAGGGCGTTACGTCTTTATCACTGATATTGTGGGGCGGCTCGCAGACCATGCGGACCATGTCATCCAACGTCGCCTCGTCAGAAGCATCGACCACCGCAATGTGGCGATAGCTCACCCCCGTGTGAAACTTCACCGGGAACTCCGCACCCAGTTTTTCATTCAACACCGGGATAATCTCAGCGGCTTCTTCCGTGCTGATATGGCCCGCCGTGAAGTCCTTCATGACACCTTGGTCCAACGTCACCAGATTGCAACGAAAAGCCACCTGGTTGTCATCGAGATGGATACCCTGGTTGGCCGCCTCAATGGGGGCGCGCCCACGAAAGGCCGCACCGGGGTCATAGCCAAACATGGAGAGATTGCCAATATCGCTGCCCGCAGGAAGGCCGTCAGGGATGGGGCAAAACTGGCCCGTGATACCTCGGGCAACAAGACTGTCGATAGCGGGCGTTTTGGCCACTTCGATAGGAGTACGGTCACCGTAATCCGGCAGGGGCCAATCGGCCATACCATCGCCCAATAAGATAAGGTATTTCACTGTGCTTCTCCCGGTCGGGTAGTTCGTAATGGAGGATGCCAATATCCTGCAAGCAGACATCCGCATCGAGAATTGCTGTTCCAAATAGTATAGCGGGTTCGAGCACCCGATTTCAGCGCTGCGGAATGGCACTGATACTATTAACCGCAGAGAAGGTAGTGCTGCCGTTGGCCGCAACCAAAAATTGTAAGCGTTCACGATTCGCTACGGGTGCCACGGACAAGGGACGATAGCCCTTGCCCGTGTTTGGAAAGCATGCTCAACAGATAAGAAGCGAGTTTTCGGTCGATCCCATGTCCAGCACGGGCAAGCCCTAGCGGGCTTGTCCGTGGCACCCGAAGGTTATTTTTATAGGGTCAAGCAAGATCAGTTTTTACCTCAAAGAGCGCAAAGGAACCAGAGAACTGATTTTTTTTGTTCTTTGTGCTCTTTGAGCTCAGTCATATTTGTTGATTTTGTGGTTGAAAAATATTTGGTTACGACCAGAGGCTGCACTAAGTTCTTCGTGGTGAAAAATCTCATTGAGAGTGGGTCTATTCTTGCTGGCACCCGAAAACACGCACCTTTATCAAGACCAAGGTTCAAATAAACGAACAATTAGTAGCCGCAAAAAACGCTGAGGGCACAGATCAAAACGGCTCTTTGAGTTCTCTGCGTTCTTTTGCGGCAAATAGTAGGCGTTCATCGTTCTGGCGCTTGAATACTTGCGTTGTTATTATTATTCGTGTTCATTGGTGTCCATTCGTGGTTCAACGGTGGTTTGTTTTCTTTTCTTCTTGCCCTGCGACAGAACGTTGCAATACCCCGCTCCGCCACGTAGGATCAACCTCAGCACCAATGACAACCCCGCTCCACCACAGGAAACACACCACCCATGCCCAGCACCGATTGGATAGACACCCTCAAGAAACACGATGTCACCCTCAGCGGCGATCAGATTCAACAGATCACCCAATACTGCTTTCTTGTGCGTTCGTGGAGCGATTTTGCCTCCCTCGTCTCCGTTGGCAACCTGGAACACCTGGAAGAACTCCATATCGTCGATTCCCTGAGCCTCCTCAAGCCGGTGACTGTTACTGTGCCCGAAGGCGGCCTTCTCTTCGATATCGGCTCTGGCGGCGGTTTTCCCGCGATTCCACTGGCTATTGCCCTCCCGGAGCGCAATTTCCTGCTCATGGAGCGGAGCGGCAAGAAGATATCTTTCCTGCAGAAAGTCATCGGCGCCCTGAAACTGAAGCATGTCAGCCTCATCCACGGCAGTTTTCCCGAGCGGCTCCCCGAGGACGCCCCCCACGCCATCACCGCCCGTGCCGTGGAGCGCGCCGACACGGTTTTGATGGACATAACGGACAGCATGCCCGAAAACACCGTGTTTTTGTGTCAATCCGGTGATCCCAGGGGCAAAATCGACGGAGCTATGTTCCACGTGGAACATTGGAAAGATAATTGGACCAAAAGCGGTGCCCGTCGAGGTTCACTCTACACCATCCGCCACCGCGAAGACGAAACGGTCGGAAAGTAGCTCGCCCACGATGTTCCACGTGGAACATCGCAAAAACAGGCAAGACGTCACAGGGCTGCGTATATCTACTCTCCCGCTGAGCTGGCGTGCTTCTCGCCCACAGCCCAAAACTAACGTAGCCACAGAGAACGCAAAAAAGCAAAGAGATACTACGTTCGTTGCCACGGGTCCCTGCGGGTGCCATGGACAAGGCGCGATAGCCCTTGCCCGTGAGAGAGCTTCTCGACCATGTTTGGAAGCAGCTTTTGCGTGGCTCCCATGTCTCGCACGGGCAAGCCCTGCCGGGCTTGACCGTGGCACCCGCAGTTATTTTTCATAGCGCCAACATGAGATTAAAAAAGAGAGGTGGTCGTACCGAGTAATGGTTTCTCAGTCACTTGCCGACCTAGAAACCCCGTTGGACTGAACGCTTGGGTGTTGATAGAGCGACCAGAAAACTAAGGCGTGCCGCGCGATCCCCAAAAGGCGAGTCTTAACGAGTCCTGACGGGTTCGTGCGCTGGCGTGAAGCAAGAGGCATCTGGGACTAAGAATAAGGCAGTCGCGCCCCGCGCCAAAGTACTTTGGGCGCTTTACGATGCCGTTCCTCAAACGCACGAACCTTCGTTCCTCAGGATCGTGCGGCACGTCCGACTGGATTGATGTTTGAGCAACGGCAACATAGATTTACGACGAAGCCGTTTAGTGCAACGCGTACATTATTTCTTTGTGTCCCTTGCGTTCTTTTGTGGCTGAATAATTGGGTTGTGGGCATAGGCTGCCCGACATGCATTCGCGACTAAACCCTCGCCTTCCCCTTCCCCACGAAGCTCAGCATCCAGACACACTTCACGCCCCTTAATTTCTTCGTGGAAAAGATTGCCCCACTCCAGTCAAAACACAGCCGGGACGGCTATGCTACGTCTTCCCCCGAAAAAGGATCGGGCCATAAAGCCAAGAATTAGAAGACAGACCCCATCACACCAAGCCCAAAACACCCGCAACCCCTTTATTTACAGTCATTTATAGGGCTTGCCATTTTTTGTCGCGCCGCCACCCATCACATTTTCACTATTCTAAATTCTCAATTCACTATTCCATCACCCATGTAGTTCTTCTACACAAGCATCGTAGGCCATCTCCGGCGTGATTTCACGAAACAAGGCATCCGCATTCGCCTTGTCGATACTGCGCTCAGGGATGTCCGGCCCGGCGTAAAGGACCCGCGACGGCTTGCGCAGGGGCGCGTGTTGCGCGGGGTGGGTTCCCCCAAAGACGGCGACCACCGGCGTATCCACCGCCGACGCAATGTGCATCGGGCCCGTATCGCCGCCAAAATAAAGATCGCACTGCTGCACCAGGGCCGCGTAATGTTTCAGGTCGGGCGTCTCCGGGGCTACGTGGGGCTTGTTGCGGGAAAGCTTGATCACGGCATCCACCGTATCGCGCTGGCCCGGACCCCACGTAAGCAGGACCTCATAGCGCCCGTCGCTCATGATCATGTCCGCAAGCTGCGCGAAGTACGCCACCGGCCACTGCTTCTCTGGCCGGTCCACGGGCGCATGAACCGCCACCACCTTCTTCGCACCGGGGAATTTCTCGTGAAAATAGGCTTCAATGCTGTCTTCCACGTCCTCGGGAATATCGATGAGCACATCCAGGGAATGGGTCTTGGCCTCCAGCACCTTGCAGATTTCGAGATTCTCCTCGATCCGGTTCATATGCTTGGAAACGAGGGACACCTTGCGGTTGGTCGCGAGAAAACTGAATTCCTGGGCGCGGGGCCGGGCAAAGCCATAGCGCAGCTTCGCGCCCGACATCCGCGTAAGCAGACCGGTCTTGAAGATGCCGTGGAAATCGATAACCCAGTCGTACTTGTTGTCCCGGATTATCTTGCTATGGGCCAGGAAAGCCCCCACACTGTTGAATAGCCCCTCCCCACGCTCAAAGACATGGATTTGATCCAGCGCCGGATGGCCCGAGAGAATCTCGTAGGACTTCTGCTCCACCGCCCAATCGATTTGGGCATCGGGATAGCGATTGCGAAGGGCATGGAGCGCGGGCAGGACGCGAACAACGTCGCCAATGGCACTCAATCGCACGATGAGGATTCGGGGAACACCATTGATCATGAGAAAGGGTCCAAGCAATTTGGGGTCGATACCCCGTTCCAATCGTAATGATCGGAACCACAGCGAGGAAGGCGTGGTCTGTCAGGGGACCGGAAAAACAAAAATGGCGGAGAGTGAGGGATTCGAACCCTCGGTACGCTTCCACGCACACACGCTTTCCAAGCGTGCTCCTTAAACCACTCGGACAACTCTCCACGGAGCACAGGATTATAGTTTCTAAGTGACTGATATGTCAATTTTTCCACACCCGTGACCCGCGTTAAATGGCCTGATACCGATGCCCCCTGATCATTCCGCTTTACGTGCGAGGGGGCGCTCGGCTATAATTCCCCAATGAATTGACATTATCCCACAACGCGGGCACCCACCCCTTACCCGTCCCCGAGGAGCATTATTACCATGAGCAACGCTACGGAATTAACCGAAGACAATTTCAAAGATACCGTCGCCAGCGGCGTAACCCTTGTCGATTTCTGGGCCGAATGGTGCGGACCCTGCAAAATGATCGCCCCCATCCTGGACGAACTCGCCGCCGATTATGAAGGCAAAGCCAAGATCGGCAAGGTCGATGTGGACAGCGCCTCCGCCCTCGCGCAGGAATTCAGCGTGTCCAGCATCCCCACCCTCCTCCTCATGAAAGACGGCGAAGAGATTAACCGTTTCATCGGTGTCACGGGCAAGTCCGACCTGGCCCAAGCCATCGACGGCGCTATTGCCTGATTTTCAGCGAATCAGCCCGTAAGACCCATTCCGCCCCGGCATTTGTCGGGGCGTTTTTTGTTGTGAAAAGACAGGCTCCTGCAATAAAGGGACACAAGAGACGAAAGCGACAAAAGGGACTACGCCGGAACTGCGGCCGTTATACCGAGCGGTGTTTTTGCCAAGTGCCGCCGGGATGTGTGTAAAGTCCGAATCTACCACAACCAACATCAATATTGTCTCTTACGTCCCTTCGGTCGCTTTGCTCCCTTGCCCTTGCGTTTCCAATTCAACCATCGTGTCACCATTGCATGACATCCCATCCACCCAAACTTTGCCACCCTGATTGCGTATTCGCTATACTATACAGACCCATGCATGATACCCCTGATACCCCATCGGGTGTGCTACGCCCCCTGTAGCACCCATGACCCACCCCAACACCCGATACGCATAGGTTCTCGTAGTAACGATTCTTCCTGCGGCGGAATGTCTTCTGATTGCATTCGCGGTGCGGGAAACAAACGCCGCTGCCAACGATCCGACGTTACGGATGTGGCGCGGTCAAGGAGTACACACCATGAGTTCAAAACACGTCGCCGTCGCCGGCGCCACCGGAGTCGTTGGCCAACAGATGTTGCGGGTCCTGGAAGACCGTAACTTCCCCATCGCCTCCATCAAGCTCCTCGCATCCGCCCGCTCCGCAGGCAAAAAGCTCACCTTTCGTGGTGAAGAGCTGCCCATCGAAGTCCTTGGAGAAGATTCCTTCAAGGGCATGGACATCGCCCTTTTCAGCGCGGGTGGCGACACGAGCGAGAAATTCGCTCCCTTCGCCGCCAAAGCAGGCTGCGTTGTGGTGGACAATTCCAGCGCCTGGCGCATGGACCCCGAAGTACCCCTCGTGGTACCGGAGGTAAACCCCGACGCTATCAAGGCCCACAAGGGCATCATCGCCAACCCAAACTGCTCCACGATACAGATGGTCCAAGTGCTTCAACCCCTTCATGTGGCTGCCACCATCAAGCGCGTCGTCGTCTCCACCTACCAGGCCGTATCCGGCGCTGGTAGTGCCGCCCTCAACGAACTCATGGCCCAGACCGAATCCGCCCTCAAGGGCGAGGCCCCGGAATGTAGCGTTTTCCCCACCCAGATTGCCTTTAACTGTATCCCCCAGATTCCCCATAGCAACGCATTCATCGACAACGGCTACAGCACCGAAGAGATGAAGATGGTCAACGAAACCAAGAAGATCATGGGCGACGACTCCATCATGGTCACCGCGACCACCGTCCGTGTCCCCGTCCACACCGGCCACAGCGAATCCGTCAACGTGGAAACCCTCACCAAGCTCAGCGCCGCCCAGGTCCGCGAACTCCTCGAAAAGACCGAGAACATCATCGTCATGGACGATCCCAGCAAGGATCTCTTCCCCACCGCCATCGACGCCGCCGGTAAATACGACACCTACGTGGGTCGAATCCGGGAAGACATCTCCCACCCCTCGGCGATTGATATGTGGATCGTTTCCGACAACCTTCTCAAAGGCGCAGCATTGAACGCGGTGCAGATCGCGGAGATGCTGTAGGAACAACCGCCCCTATACAAAGCTCACCGAAAACAGGAGGTCGGGTTTTCCTACCCGACACAAAGCGCACGTTGCGCCAGCCGTCGCACGCCGGTCGTCATAGAAGAGCGCGAGCGGCTTTGGCTGGCATCACGCGGCCTCTGTTGCGGACAGGTCTCGGACGCGCCGGAGGCGGGAAAGTCCACACGCCTTCCTGACGTGAACGATTAGCAATCAAGGTGCATCCGTTTATAGACCAGGATCCGCCCCAAAGGCTCCATTAAATCCCTGGCGCAGGCAGCCCAAAAAGGGACAAGAAATCGATGCCCGTAAACACGGATAAATAGACCATTGCCCAGGCAAACATACTGTAAATAACCGATATAAACTGACTTACGAATGGTAGCATTCCGTTCAACTCCCTTTTCTAATCCTGCAATTAGACATCTACGTACCAATACAGCCCCCAAGCGGCCACGTTGAATGATACAACAAAAAGGCTTTCAGTGAAAATCGCTCTCGTAGATACGCTTTTATGAACACGTTCATTTGATAGTTTGTATTGACTAAGGGATTTGATCGAAATTACTTTGCCAAGTTCCTTTGAAACATATCCCGTTCGCCCGTGTACTTTCAAAGCGATATCGCCCCGAAGGGGCAAAACAGGATAGCCCAGGTAGGGATTGAGAACAATCTCATACAATGCTTTCTTGCATCAATACCCCGCACGCCCGAAAACTTGACTACTTTAATTTGGTCAAAATCCTAACGCCCCCCGCCAAACCCACTCAAGCAACCTACTCCTCTGCATCCACCATGCGGATCACCTCTTCGACCACTCCAATGGCTGCCGCGATTCCCGCTGAGTTCATGTTGTCCCAGTTATCGCGCCGTGTGTGATAAAAATCGGCGGGCGCGGGGTCCATGGCGCAGAGGGCGGTGGCGGTGAGTCCAGCTTGGCTGAAGGCCGCCGCATCGGTCGATCCCAAGGGGATGCTGGCACGGGGTATGTCGTAGCCCTTGGCTGCAGCCGCACGCTGCACGAGTTCGCTGAACGGTCCATCGTTGTGGACGGTCCCGTTCAGATCGTGTTCAAACACCGTCATATGCTTCACGTCATGGAGGGTGTCCAGGGTCAATATCACCGTTTCGTAGTCCTCAAAGTCACCTCGATGCTTCGCGGCCCAGGCTTTCGCGCCACGAATTCCGGCCTCTTCGGAGCCTGTGATGAGGCAGGCCAACTCCGTGTGTTCCATCACTACCCCCGCCTCGCGCAAGGCCTTCGCCACCCCGAGCGCGATAAATACCCCCGACAGATTGTCGTTCGCCCCGGGAACGGTCCGCGAAAAGTCGGTGTAGAAAAAGGTCAAGATAAAGCTCGGCACAAAGAGCAGTTGGGCTATCCCCATATAAAAGAACGCCCCCGAATCCGGCCACAGCCAGTACCCGAACACTCCCGCGACCTGAATCAGTGGGGTGGCCACCAATCCGGTCAACCCATAGCGCACAAGCCATGGGAACGCCTTCGGCCATCGGTAGTTGTAGCGCCATTCAAAGGCGGCATCGATGTGTCCGTTTAAGATGATACGACGCTTGGTTTCTTTCTCCGGCGACCACCGCGCGTAGACATTTTCCGAGTCCGATTTCGGGAAAAACCGATCCAGGAAAAGACGATAATGAACGAATTCAAACCATGTAATCATAAAACCGAACACGCTCAAAAATAGTGCAAGGAGCGGTAAAAGCCAATATACCCCCGCAGACAGTAACAAGAAAATCCCGGTGGCGGGCTGAAAGCCCATAAAGGCCTTCGCCGCCACCGGGAAGGATTCACGCTGTATTTCATCCGCCCCAATGGCCTCCAGGCATTCCGCCACGTAGCCTTGGGCCTCTCGTTCCGCCGGACTCCCCGGTGTTCGCGGACCGAAGGTCTCGATCACATGGCGGGTCTGCTTCAGAACGTAGCACGTGGCTTCGGAAATAGCATCACGAGACAACATTACGTATACCTCCTGCGAAGGTCAGGAGTGCGGACTTACCCGCCTCGGCGCGTCTTCGACCAGTCCGCAACAACGGAGCTAAATGCTAACAAAGGCGTTTCGTTCTCATTCTATGAGCGACGGACCTTTGTTGGTAGCAAGTGCGCTTTGTGCCGGGTAAGAAAACCCGCCCTCCTGCCATAAGGTGGACCATTATCATCACTCATACAACCACGAAATCGGAAAAGAACGGAAGCGCGAGGAAATCTTCTTCGCATCCGCCTCCCCCACGTAGTAGCCTAACAAGACCCTGCCCCGATCAAAGGTTGCGCTGATGTAGGAAAAACCGCCCATGAACACCGAAGGGTCGCCCGCGATGCTTTCGATGTTCTTCTTGTGTATCCATGTCTTGCCTTCGTCCTTCGATATGGCCACCGTCAGGGGTGCCCGTTTCCCGCCGTGCCCCGCACCGTCTACAAAGGTGTCGTTCCAAATCAGGAGCAGATCGCCGGTGGACGGAATACGCCGCAATGTCGAAGGCGCTTCCGGTGCCCGCACGCCCCAATCCGCCGCCTCGCTCCAGGTATCCCCACCGTCCTCCGAATACGCCGCCCCAATATGGCCCAACTGGGTACGGATGATCATGAGGATACGCCCATTGTTCAGTTCCAGTAATTCAGGCTCCATGGCGCCGCGCTTCGCGTAGTCCACCACATCCCTGCTCACACGCCACGTGTCGCCCGCGTCATCCGAATACCACACGCTGCACTTGAAATGATTGTCCGTTTTTACGTTCGGCGAGCTGGATACGGGTACCAGGATACGCCCACTCTTGAGCCGGATGACCCGGTCATTGTTCATCACGTGGTAGCCCGGCGCATCGGTCACGAGGATGGCCTCATCCCAGGTCAAGCCACCATCGGTCGAAGGCCGCAGGTAAACGTCCAGATCATCAAAATCGTTCTTGCGCAGATAAAACATCCCCACCGCACTGTCAGACAGGGCTTGGAAGGTCAGGGACATGACGTTCTTACCGCCAATGTTCTCTTGCAGCACCATTCTCTCGCCCCAGGTCTGACCACCATCCGCTGAAATACGACCTACGATACGGGCCTTCGCGAAGTCGCTCCAGTCCTCGATAAACTCCGTCGTTCCATAGAGCATACGACCATCATTCAAAACGTGAATGTCCCCCTCGCTGTACCGGGGGTTGGCTTCCGTCGCCGGATAGACCTCCGATACCACCACGCCCTCAGGTGGTGCTGGCGTATCCCGGGCCATCTGCAAGAGCGCCTGGGCGCTGCGTACGCGGGCATCGAAATGTTCGTCATTCAACAACCCCAACAATTGCTCCTTCGCCTTGGTCAAGCCCATTTCACCCGCAAAGGTGGCCGCCATCGTGCGCGCCGAAGGCTCCTCGCTGCCAAAGTTTTGCAGGAGTCCCTCAATCCCTTTTGGATCACCCAGGGCCGCCAGCGCATGGGTAAAAAAGCTCTTTGCCAGGGGATCATCAAAACGCTCCTGGCCCGCACGCAGCGCAACGAAGTCCGATGCATCACCCACGCGACCCAATACCCAGGCCGCTATTCGGGCCACATCGACATCCGCCGACTCAACTCGTTTTCGCAGATAAGCCAGGGCTTCGACGTTTCCCCAACGCGCCAACGCCCCTGCGGCCATCATCGACCGGCTGGCATTCGCACGGTCCGCGAACGCTTCCCGCATCGCCACGCCATCACCCAGCACCCATACCTTATAGGAACTCTCCGCCGCATGAATATGGGCATAGGAGTCTGGATCCGCAATAAGATCAAGCAATATCTTTGCCTTGCTCCGATCCCCGGCGCGCACCAATTCCCGCGCCAAACCACAACGGTGTTGGAGGTCCGTTACCGTAGCCAACATCGGCTCCACCACCTCCCGAACCTCGTCCCCATAGCCCGCCAAGGTCAAGGCTTCGGCGGCGTGCATGGACGGCCAGAACTCTTCCGTGGCAAGACCATCGCGCAAAATAGAAAGACACTGCGCCTCCTGCTCGGCGCTAAGTTCGATCAAGGCAGCGCTCTGGGCCGAGAGCGTCAAACACACCGCCAAAAAAGAAGAAAGGGCCAAGGTCCATAGATGTTTTTGCATGGGTACGCTCCGTTGTGACGACAAAGTTGTTATAACCAATTATAGGTCGGCGTATCCTTGATTACAACCGAACGAAGTAACCCCTGCAAATACATCAAGGAACTCGACAATTTGGAGCGCGGGCGGCTCGCCTGCATTGCGCCCAACGGGCGCATGGATTAAGCCAACAGCCCTGCGAAAATATCTTAGCCCTCGTAAATATGGGAGCCTCCTACGCGGAGCGTAGGGACATGCATTCCCAAGCGGAGCGTGGGAACGAGGG
>JAJRPE010000298.1 GCA_024280935.1 Candidatus Hydrogenedentota bacterium | reverse complement strand
CGCTACGCTCCGACAACTGGCCGCAATCGATTGGAATGGGTGGCCGCCTTCCATTGGAATCACTGGCCGCTTTCCTTCGGACTGGGTGGCCGCAATCGCTGGAATACGCACGTTGCGAGGGCAATGCATTTGAGTGGCGCGACTTTTCGGAAATGAACCCGTCTGAGGTTGATAATCTGTTGTGCTTCCTCCCTCCTGAATCGGTTACTACTGATAAAGGCCTCCTGAGACGACGCAAGATGGGGCTAAAGAACGGCAAGAGATTTAGGAAAAAGCCCCGCATGGATGAAATTTACCAGATGTGCATCGTCCATCTCCCTTGTTGGCCAGGCGGGCAGTCCTTCGACGGGAATCCCTTAGAAGATTTGGATGACCTTTTCTTCATCTAAACGTCGACCAGAGTCACAACACGAGTCTCGTCAAAAGAGCTCAGGCACTGTGCCTGGGCTCTTTTGAAGTTTGCCGAATCAGCCCCATGGTGAAGGCTCTGCCATAGTCGCAAAATCGTAAAGGCGCTGCGACGTGTGATGTACAGAAAGCGGGAATGATTGGAACGGGAGTGCCCTACGGTGGAGACGCGGGACCAGCAGTTGCGCAATTCGCGTGATATATGCCGCACCGACCTCGCTGAAAAGTCAATATCTGCGCGTACTGGGGCCTAAACCTTGCCCGAAGCGGCAGCAAGATCCAATTTGGCAATGCCAAAAATACGGATGAACAATCGAGCCTCTTCGGTAACGGAGCGGTATCAGACAGCCCGATACAGAAAAACCGCCCAACGACCTGCTTTCGTAAGTCGTTGAGCGGTAATAACTTAAATGGTGGGCGATACAAGATTCGAACTTGTGACTTCTGCCGTGTGAAGGCAGCGCTCTAACCAACTGAGCTAATCGCCCGAAGAACCGTAATCTTAGCACAACCCTAAAAAGAGGCGCAAGATACCATTCATGCTTGGGACTCGTTTACATGGGTAATGCTGGTGGCAAGAAGCATTTGGGCGACGTAGTAAAGGGGTAGGCCGAGGTGGCGGTTCCATGGGCTGGGTGTCACGAAACGGTCCCGGGCCACGAAAATATCGGACAAATAGAACAAAACTGCCCCGGCTACAATGAGGGTCGTGGCGCCGTGTCCCCATGCGCCGATGGAGCAGGCTACCATGAATGTAATGATCACCATGTAGGCATAAACGGGAAGACGCATGTCGCCGAGGTGGGGATTGAGCCATCCGATAACGACGATCAGGGGAGGAATGGAAAGGGCTGTGCCAACGCCAAACCATTTCCAGTCTACTCCGTGGGCGAGAAAAGCACCGGCAAATCCCGTATGCCCAATAAAAAAAGCAATCAGTCCCATCAAGAAAACCTTCTCTTTTCCGCTGATAAGAAAGAGGTCGCCCCACCAGGAAAAAAAGAGAGCGGCCAGGACCATGCGGCCATAGAGGCTGTCGAGTCCGCCTGCGGCGAGCGCTATGGCCAGGAAGCCGGTGGATGTTGCCATCTTGAGGTAGCCGCCGCCGCCTAATCCAAGCGCGTTGTTGCCCATGAAAAGTGCGAGTGCAACGGTGGTAAATGTCGTGCTATAGATCATGGCGGCTCCCGGTTTTCCAGCGCTACGCGGGCACTTCGATAAACTCGTGTTGTATCTGCTCGTTGTTCAAGGTAAACACACGGAAGCCCTTTTCGTCGGTGTTTTTCTGAGTGGTGCTGCAACATGCTGTCGTCACGAAGAGAATGCCACCGTGTTCCTCTTCCTGGTTTTCATGGACATGTCCCGATGCGACAAGTCGAAGGTTGTGATGCTGAAAACGCGTCAGCACTTCCGCCGCGTTTTCAAGGCGTGCCTCCCTGGCGTTGGGACCCAGTGGATGATGGCAAAACAGGACCACTGGACGATCTTTGTCGAGGTGGGCAAGTTGGTCGTCCAGCCAGGCGAGGCTGTCATCGCTCATGACCGCCGATAGTCTTTTTCCGCCAGTGGTATCCAATCCAATGAAGGTCCAACCGCCCCTGTTTTCTTTCCACTGGGGCTTCTTGAAGGCACGCCGATAGAACTCGTAGCCATACTCGGTGCCCGCCGAAATATCATGGGGACCGGGAACGCAGAAGTACGGTGCCCTGAGGCGCTCCAGCGCGTGGCGCGCCAAGTTCATTTCCGGCAACGTACCGTGGCTGCTGAGATCGCCCAATACCGCCACGAAATCTATGCTGTGATCGTTGTTGATGGCATTCACAGCGCGGCCAACAATGCCTACGCTTCGGGAATCCAGGAGGTGAAGATCGGTTAGCACGGCAAAACGCAAGGGACCATCCTGGCCAAGATTGAAGTTGGGTGTAAGTTTTCCTAAGCGGCTTTGTTCCAGGCGAGCGCAGCTGGTCAATCCCAGCAGCCCGGCAAAGCCAACAAATTCTCTTCGCGTCCATGTCATCGGTCGTTTGGTGCCTCAATTTGGAATCACTGCTATAAAAAACGTAAGCGTTCACGAGCCGCTACGGGTGCCACGGAGAAGGGGCGATAGCCCTTGCCCGTGCGAGGATGTTCCTAACAACAAGACCCGACAAGTTCCTCTTGTTTCCGTAGTTGCTGCACGGGCAAGCCCTACGGGGCTTGACCGTGGCACCCATAGCCGTATTTTATAGTGTCGGGATAAAATGAAAAAATACGTGAGGCCGTGTACGCTTACTAAAAAACAAGATAAGCCTACGTCGCTCCCACCACGTGGGTCTTGGATGCGCCGTAGGCGGGAATCCAGAACTCGGTAGATGCACATCGCAACACCACTGGATCCCCGCGTTCGCGGGGATGACGGTTTTGGCTGTGACCCGGCCACTTTTGTTCCTTAATTTGGATATACTGTTACAAACGGAGAGTAAATTTTCAAGGGACGAATGGTAAGGACCATAGATCTTGGCTGTGGTCCAGCCCCCCCTTGTATCCCAAGCCGAAAACAGGGTATGGTGATTTAGCTTGGTCAACCTTTTTCCACAAGCCAGTATTGTAGCACCAATCTCGATGGGATTACGTCATGCGCGTCGTTATAGCACCCGATTCATTCAAAGAATGCCTTCGGGCCGATGAGGTGGCTGCTGCTATTGAGGCGGGCTGGCGGGCGGGTATGCCGCAGGCAGAAACCCAGTGTTTTCCCATGGCCGATGGCGGTGAAGGCACCGTGGATGCCGTTGTGCGGGCCACAGGCGGCGAGCGTGTTTCGCTCCGTGTTTCCGGTCCTCTGGGTGAAGCGGTAGAAGCCCACTACGGCCTTATTCAGGGGGGGAAGGTGGCCGTTCTGGAAATGGCTTCGGCTTCAGGTTTGGCTTTGGTGCCGGAGGCCGACCGTGATCCTTGCCTGAGCTCGACCTACGGAACGGGCGAGCTATTCGTCCATGCACTGGACCGGGATATCGAGGATATCATCATCGGTGTGGGGGGAAGCGCCACCAACGATGGGGGGGCGGGCATGGCCCAAGCGCTGGGTTTTAAGCTCCTTGATAAACACGGCATTGAGTTGGAGCGCGGGGGTGCCCGATTGATTCAGTTGGATTGCATTGATGCCTCCGGTCGCCACCCGCGATTGAGCGATATAAACGTATACGTGGCGTGCGATGTAAACAATCCCATCTGCGGTGCCAACGGCGCTTCGGCGGTTTACGGCCCCCAAAAGGGGGCGTCCTCCGAGGATGTCCTGATACTGGATCACGCCCTGGCCCATTTTGCCAAGATTATCGAGCGTGACTTGGGCGTTGAATTAATGGACATCCCCGGTGCCGGTGCTGCGGGAGGCCTTGCGGGAGGACTCTTGGCCTTCACCGGTGCAAAACTGGAGAAAGGCCTCGAACTAATCGCCACCTTGTGCAATCTTCCGCAGGCCATCGAGGGAGCAGACCTGGTGATTACGGGGGAAGGGAGTCTGGACGCACAAAGCTGTTTTGGCAAGACACCCGTCGGCCTGGCACATCTGGCCCAGCCTCATGGTGTTCCGGTACTTGCTCTGGGTGGCCGTATTCTTCCGGGAGCCGATATCCTGTTGGATCATGGAATTACCGCTATTTACCCCATAAGCCCAGGCCCGCAATCACTGGACGATGCCCGTGAATCCGCCGTAGAGAATTTGCGATTCACGGCGGAGCAGGTGGCACGCACTTGGAATGTGGCCGCCAAGGGCTAAGGTGGCGTTGCCCCATATTGTCTCGTCTACACCAGTTTCTCGCCGCAATGCATGCAGTACCTGGCCTCGCTTGCGTGGAACTCGCCGCCACATTCTTGGCAGGCCCGGACGTTCAGATTTTTTTGATCCGTTGCCCGTGCAATCTCAACGCTCATTATCCCCGTGGGTACCGCGATGATCCCGTAGCCCATGAGCATAATCACCATGGCGAGGGCCTGGCCCTTGGGGGTCTGAGGGGATATGTCGCCATACCCCACGGTAGTCAGGGTTACTACGGACCAGTAAACGCTCCTTGGAATGCTTGTGAAACCGGACCCCGCCCCTTCGATGACGTACATGAGGGAGCCGGCAATCGTCGCCAACGTAAAGACTGCAAAGAGAAATATCGTGATCTTCCGGCGACTCGCGCGAACGGCGGTCATCAGGAGATCGGCCTCCCCCACGTATTGCACCACCTTCAATACGCGAAACACCCGCAATACCCGCAGCAATCTGATCACAAGTAAATAGTGGGTTCCAGCAACAATCAAGCCGACATAGGTCGGAAGAATAGCGAGGAGGTCAACCACGCCGAAGAAGCTGGTCGCGTAGCGCAGAGGCTTTCCTATACACGCCAGTCGGAGGGTGTATTCAATAGTGAATATGATGGTAAAGAACCACTCTAATTGATAAAAAACAGTTCCGAATCGGATTCGATATCCTTCGACACTGTCCAGCATTACCGTAATTACGCTCAGAACGATAAGGCCGATAAGCACCACATCGAAGAGCTTGCCCATGGGCGTGTCGGCCTCGAAGATGATTTCGTGGGTCTTGTCCAGGAAGCGCTGAAATGCGGACTGGACTTCTTTTTCTTCCATAGGTCACAATCTCTGTTGTTAAGGCGCACGATGTGCCGCCTTGCTTTGCCCGTCACCATTACTCTTTACACTGGGGCACCACGACGTATTCACCACGCGACGCGGTACGCCGGGGATGATCGGAAATCCACCGCATTATGCAACAGGCACCCACCATCCGCAAATCCCTCCTCCGTTGGTTTCGTGAAGAAGCACGCGATCTGCCGTGGCGCAAGAGCTGCGACCCCTACCACGTATGGCTATCGGAGATTCTACTCCAACAGACGCGGGTCGATCAGGGCTTGCCCTATTACGAGCGTTTTCTTGTGGCCCTGCCCACCTTGCCCGACCTGGCGGCGGCCTCGGAAGACGATGTGTTGAAGCTCTGGGAAGGGTTGGGCTATTACACGCGCGCTCGTAACCTGCATCGGGCGGCGCGACAGGTCATGGATCAGTATGATGGCCGCCTACCTGAAAAAGCAGAGTTGCTTCAGATGCTTCCCGGTGTTGGCCGCTACACCGCCGGGGCTATTGCCAGCATCGCGTTCGGCGAGCGGGCGCCTGTGGTCGACGGGAACGTCAAGCGCGTACTGACGCGCCTTTTCAATATTGCCCAACCTATCGAAGACACGGCCACGGACAAGAAACTCTGGGCTATCGCCGATTCTCTGGTTCCCGCATCGGATCCCGGTGATTTCAATCAAGGCATGATGGAGCTGGGCGCTCGAATCTGTACGCCCAAGAAGCCCGACTGCGGCTCCTGTCCTATTGTCGGAGATTGCGCGTCGCACAAGCGCAATCTACAGGAAAAACGCCCCGTGCGGAAGCCCAGGAAGGCGGTGCCCCATAGAGAAATCGTCGTTGCCGTTATTGCTCGTGACGGAGAATATCTCATCGGGAAGCGGGGGCCGGATGGGATGTTGGCGGGCCTGTGGGAATTTCCCGGTGGCAAGCTGGAATCCGGCGAGACCCACCAGGAAGCCTTAGTCAGGGAATGCGCGGAAGAATTGAGTATAACGGTGAAAGTCGGGGGGATGATTTCGACGGTGAAACACGCCTACACCCATTTGAAGGTCACGCTGAACGTTTACCGGTGTACGATCATTTCGGGAAAAGAAAGGCCCAACGTACACACGGAATTGAAATGGATCAAGCCGACCGAGTTCGACGACTATGCCTTTCCCAAAGGCAACCACAAGTTTCTCGATCTGCTTCGCCCCGATTTGGAGTTTGGCCTCTAAAAGTGGCTGGGCCAACAAGATTCCCCTCCAAGGAGAGGAACAAAACGTATAGCCGCCAAAAAAACCGTTGGGTGCCACAGTTAGGCCCGGTAGGGTTTACCCGTGCAGATACACTGTCTATGGTTTTGGATCGTCTCCCTCACCGATAGGAACTACACGGGTAAGCCCTGAGAGGCCTATCCGTGGCACCCGTAGTGCAGCTGTGAACGCTTACGTTTTTCCAGATTAGGCGCTAGAATTCTTTGGACTCGTCGTCTTCATCCGACTCGTCTTCTTCTTCCCCCAAGATAGAGGCATCTTGCGCGGCGCTATCCATGACCTCCTCCGCAACGAGAATGGGGCAGCCCACGCGGACCGCTATGGCAATACCGTCACTTGGCCGGGTATCGATGCGAAGAACTTGCTCTATCTCGCCGTTGCTACTCTTCTGCTCCACATTGAGGTGGGCCAGAAAGGTCTCGTTTTCCAATTTATAAATATTGACCGACGTCAATTCCCCGCGAAGACCCGCCAGGAGATTGCAGATAAGGTCGTGGGTCATGGGGCGGGCGGTCTTTTCCCCGAGCAAACCGAGCTGAATAGCGCTGGCCTCAGGAATCCCAACAAGTATGGGCAGCACCCGGCTTTCATGGCGCAACAACACAAGTGGGTAGCGATGTTCTTCTGCCTGGCTGACTCCGAGAATCTCAACTTCCAGCATAGCGGTCTCCTTTAACACATTGAGTATACCGCAAACGATCACGCATACCTAGTTCCAGTTCAGTTCCGTCACGCTTCCATGTGGTGCCAGGCATGGCTCTTTCGGCCGACTAATCAAGAGCCGCTACGTAATCCGTGATTGCGCTCTTCACCCGGCTGAACTCCGCGTCAAGATCGGCGATGACCGCGTCCGCCGCATCGGGAATCGCGGCGCTATCCATTTCCTCCAGCACGAAGGCGATCTCATGGAGGTGGGTCGTGCCAACATTTGCGCCCGCGCCCTTGATGGTATGGGCCTCCAAATGGACCTTCTCGATATCCCTGTTGCTTACGGCGGCCCTTAGGAGTTCCAATCGATCCGCACAATCCTCGAGAAATATGAGAAAAAGCTCCTTCTCGAATTCCGTATCCCCCTCGGAGGTTTCCTGAATGCGGGTAAAATTTACGGGGGCTTGAGCCCCGCGTGCGTTCTCTGCCATGAAAATCTCCAACCTCAGAAGATGATTGTAGCAACCGTTGAATTGCTTCCAATAGATGTGTAACTGCGGGGGATGCGAAAGCTTTTCTGCCCCGCATCATATTCCGCAAAATGAGTGTAGTCCATTTTTGAACCGAGCGCAAGAAATTCTTGTATTTTGTGCGGCATAACGGGAGTGCTTCGTAACTTGGCTTAATGACGTGATTTGCAATACACACCGTTCTGTGGTAAAGTCCTGTCCATAGGATAAACCATGTATACCAATTCGAAGCATAATCTGGAACTACGACTCCCACTCCTCCCGCTGCTGGAGGAACGTAGGTCCGTTGTGCCTCGAATTCTTATTCGATAACCCCCCTTAACAGGGTTTATATAAAGGCCACGGGCTTAGCACCCGTGGCCTTTTTGTTGTTTGCGGGCATTTTAACGGAGAAAGGAGGTGTGTGGAATGGACTGGGAACTACGTTAGCCCGGATTTGCCTGCTGCTGCTGCGCGCACGTTGAACATTCGTTGAAGTTGTTGTCAAGACACGCAACCAGAGAAAGTGCCACAGTATGCAAAAGATCATTCGGGTTTTAGATACGACACTCCGGGACGGCGAACAAACACCCGGAGTCCACCTTGATATTCATGAAAAAGTTTGCATCGCCCAAGGCCTGGAAGCCTTGGGGGTCGCAACCATTGAAGCGGGCTTTCCCGCTTCTTCACCGGGTGATGCCGCCGCCGTGCGTGCCATCGCGAAAGTGGTGCGCAAGACCGAAGTGGCGGCCTTGTCCCGTTGTGTTGGCCGTGATATTGACGTTGCGGGCAAGGCCCTGCGTGATGCATCCTGCCCCGTTATGCATCTCGTCATCGGAACGTCGGACATTCACATGGAACACAAGCTTGGCATGAGTCGCGCCAAGCTCGTTGACACTATCGCCGAGAGCGTGCGTCATGCGCGACGCTGGACGGACACGGTCCAGTTCAGTCTCGAAGACGCAACGCGGAGTGATCCGATTTTTCTTCGGCAATGCGCCCAGACAGCGGTGGAGGCGGGTGCGACGCGCATCAATATCGCCGACACGGTGGGCTGCATGATGCCCGATGCGTTTGGCCCCATGATTTTCGACATGAACCAGTTTCTGGGACCAGACATCGTGGTGTCCGCCCATTGCCACAATGACATGGGACTCGCCACCGCCAATGCCCTCGCGGCTGTCAAGGCGGGAGCGCGCCAAATAGAATGCACCATCAACGGGATTGGCGAGCGGGCGGGCAACACCGCTCTCGAAGAAATAGCCGTCATCCTTGCGTTGAAAGGCGTGGGGGAGACCGGCATTCGCCTCGACCAGCTCTGCGCGCTCAGTGCGCGGGTGGCCGAGATGACAAACGTGGCCGTCCAACCCAATCGTGCGATTGTGGGTGCCAATGCTTTTACCCACAGCTCGGGCATCCACCAGGACGGTATCCTGAAGGCGGCAGAGAACTACCAGTTCGTCGCGCCAGAGTTGGTCGGCAAGGCAGGGCATGATTTCGTGCTCACGGCCCGCTCTGGGCG
The DNA here is from genome assembly GCA_024280935.1 of Candidatus Hydrogenedentota bacterium. GTDB lineage: Bacteria > Hydrogenedentota > Hydrogenedentia > Hydrogenedentales > JAEUWI01 > JAEUWI01. The sequence continues at coordinate 466 of JAJRPE010000298.1, read as the reverse complement.
AAATGCCGTGACCCACGTCGCGCGAAGCCGCGGGCATGTAATTTCCGAGGTGGACCAAGATCGGATTTACGCGGAGTTCGTGCGCTTTGCGGATACGGTTCCCGGTGCGGTGGATGGAGACGATCTGGATGCCATCGTGGGCCGGGTCATCGGAAAAGCACCGGTGCTGGCAACGTGAATAGTGTCGGGCAGGAATGCCCAACCCCCTGATCTCGACAGAATTGGGTTGGGCACTATTCTAATCGTAGCGTGGCAACCTGCAGGCCACAAAAAGAAGCTTCGGACGTGCCGCACGATCCTGAGGAACGAAGGTTCGTGCGCTTGGAGCAACTGTACCGTGATATTCCCAAAGCCCCCTGCGCACGAACCCGTCAGGACTCGTTGATACTCGCCTTTTGGGGATCGTGCGGCACGACTGCTATTCGTAGCCGTCCTTTTAAGCACCCCGCGTTCAGTCCAACGGGGT
>JAJRPE010000297.1 GCA_024280935.1 Candidatus Hydrogenedentota bacterium | reverse complement strand
GCCCTGCAAGTGGCCGATGCCCTCGTATGCGCCCACGATTGCCAGATTGTTCACCGCGACATCAAGCCGGCCAATATTCTCATTACCGACGATGGCACCGTCAAGGTTACGGATTTCGGAATCGCAAAAGTCCTGAACGCGGCCACCCAGCTCACGGTTGACGGCGCGCGCATAGGCACGCCCCAATACATGTGCCCGGAGCGGTGCAAAAATATGCCCACCACGCCCAGCAGTGACATCTACGCGCTGGGGGTCATGCTCTTTCAGTGCGTCACCGGGCGGCTCCCCTATGAAGCCGCCAGCGCTGCGGAGCTTATTAGCAAGATTGCCTACGAAGTTCCCAAGCGAGTTCGGACCTATAAGCCGGATGTACCCGAAACCGTGGACCGTCTGGTCGCCTATATGCTGGAGAAAGAGGCGGAGAATCGTCCTCCGGATTGCCGGAACCTTCGCGACCTCATTGATCGTGTTCGGCGGGGAGATGGTGCCGCCGAGGCATTGCCCGCCATGGATGCCGCGCTCGCGGCCGTGCGTGCGGAAACACCGGCGCCACAAATTCTCCCGGACACCACGACAACCCAGTCGACGGGTTGGCTCACCCAGGTTCAGCACCGCTGGTACGGCTTGCCCAGGGGAATCCGTATTTCCATGGCGCTGGCCTTCCTTGCGATGCTGCTTGCGGTTGCAACGGCCATGGTCGTCAGCGCCCTGACACAACGAATCGATGTGACAGAACGCTTTCAGGCCCATGGAGACATCAGTCGCTGGACGCAACGCAGCGCCTTGGCAACCTTCGCGCAGGAGACCCCGTCGATTGTTCTGGGCACGGTCATGATGGATGATTTTTATATTCAGAAACTTCAGTGGATTGGCGGTGCCGATGGCGCGGTTGCACTGCTTCAGGGCGAAGCCAATTCGCTGCGGGATGGTCAGACGGCATTGCTTACCATCAACCCCTATCTCCATCAGGTTAACGTATCGCTGCCGCCCGTGCAGCGCACCGGAGAAGGAAGCCCCAGCCTAACGCTTCTGGCGACCGGACAGCAATCGGCTGACACGCCGGGCATGCTCCTGGGCAAAGGCGACGGCACTTGGTTTCTGAGCACCCGGCCCGGTGTCGCACCCCAACCCATTGTGCCCTGGGCTACCCATGCCGCCGTTCTCGCCGATACTGCGGGCACGGTGGTGCTTGCGCGAAACAATCACGATGGCCAGAACCAGTTGCTCATGCTCCCTGCGGATGGCGCGGTCGCTGCGCAAACAGCCCTGCCCATCCAAGGGACGGTACACAAGCTGGCCGCCCACGTGGCTACCGGGCGATTGGCGGTGCTCTATCAATCGGACACGGCGCTTCGGCTTGACGTGCTGTCCGTGAAGTACCCCAATGAGCCGGGCGAAATGGTCCGGGAAGGCGCGTTGGGACTCGGCCTTCGTCCCTTCAGCCCATCGGGCGGAAAGCTGGCCTTCCTGGAGGGCATCGAAAATGGCTTGGGCCGTGCCATCGTACAATCACTGTACAATCGCCACGATCATACGGTGATCGGTACTGCGTACGACGTGATATGGCGTCCCGGAACCGAGGAACTTCTACTCCTGGCGCCAGACTATGCGGGCCGACGCCAACTCTGGGTTGCAAAATCGACCCAGAGCGACCAGCGCCTCCAGATAACCCACTTGGATTCAGGAGTTGGAACTAATCTGGTCGTGTCGGACGATGGGCGCTACGCCATCGTAGAGATCCCCGGCGAAAACGCCTTCGTCATCGTGGCGCTGCCCGACGTGGGGTAGGACGTGTCGCTACCTTTAGCCCCTACTTTTCCGTGAGATGCTGCTTGTACAGGTCAAAGAAGGTATAGGGATCGCAGAAGTCCCAATTCTTGTCGCCGTGGGTTTCTTTGAGGCGGGTGATGAGTGCGGCGACCGTGCTGGGCTTTTGCAGTATCATTCGAAAGATCAGGAACTGGGGTTCCGTTCCGGTGGCGGACCCCGCTATTTCGGCAGCGGTCTTATCCAAGTTGCCGAGATCGGGGTAGATGTCTCGCGCATGGCGGAGAAAAGGCGTGCCCTCCACAAGGGGCTGCTCAAAGCCGAGCTGCATCCCTACGCCCTGGGGCGAGAATTTTGCGTAGGCTTGCTGGACGTTCAGGGGCATGTCGCCGTGAAAGCCGTTAATGACGAAGCCGGTGATAGCGTAGTCGAATCGCCCATAGTATTCCTGATTATGCTGTACCCATAAATCGAGGGCATCAGGCAACCCGGAGCCGAGGCGGTCGCCGGTGAGGAGCGTGGGGTTCAGGTAGCCCGCGCCCGAATCGCCGCCAATGAACCAGTCCTGATCCGTTTTCGTCGCGAAGACGTGATCGAAAACATAGGGTACGCGATCCGCCAGATTGGGGTTGAAGGCCCAGGCCATGGGGATGGTGCCCCGGGCGGGGTCGTCCCAGATGCTTGGAATGTGACTTGAAAGCCAAGCCGCCGAATCGTAATCACCCATATACACCAGAACGTAGGTTTTGGCCTCCAATGGATGGCGTGGTGGTCGCTTCTGGGTATATTCCTTTTTCAAGGGGTGGTGTCGGTAGGCCGAGGCGTTCACAAGACAGGCCATCCCGAGGGCATCCGCGTCCATTACCGCGTTGTGCGCGGAAACGATAGATGCGTGTTCCCATTCGGTGGGGACAGGCTCGTGGGTTCCCCCGGCAGGGCCAAAGTTCGTGTACTTCAGGTTCCAGGGTGTAAAGCCGCCGACGGTGGCTATCTTCTGATTCTTGTTCTGGTCGGCCAGTGATTTCAGAATGGCGAGGAAGGTTTTACGGTCGGTGCCCATGGGTTGGCCGGGGTCATCCACAGGGACCTCATCGCCCCAGGGTCCGAGATCGAAAAAGAAAGCCCGGCGGGCAATGTAATAATCGTGGTTCGTGAGCATGGCGTTGGCCAGGTCGGGGTACTGAAAACCCGGCGCACCGGGCCGTTGGGTGTAGGCGTCAATGAAGTAGGCCAGGAGCGCGTCATTGCATCGCCCCGTGTCGAGGTATTCGCGCTTGGCCCAGAGGTAGGCATCGCACTTGGCGCTGCCCGATTCGCT
>JAJRPE010000296.1 GCA_024280935.1 Candidatus Hydrogenedentota bacterium | reverse complement strand
CTTGCGAGATTTGTTCACCACTGAAGCCGACCTTATCCCCGGCCAAGACGCTGGCACTCTCACCGTTCTGCTTCACCACCTGGCCAATCCACTCTCCGACAGGGCCATCCGCACGTTGGCAAAGGATCTCAACGAAACCGAGACCATTTATCCAGGCACGAATCTGCGCTTGGTTTACGAATTGGTATCAGGTTAAAATCGATGAAGTCAGGATGTCTGAGGGTAGTGGAGAAGCACCGTGGGCCAACAAGAGAAGTACTTTCGAGCATAGTCACCAACGAACAAATAGAGCCGAACAGCTCTCGCCGTTTTTTCGCGCCTTTCGGCGCGATGCAGGCGGGCCGCCTGCGCTCCCACCCGAAGGTGTGTCTTTTTGGGCAACGTTGTGGACTCGGTGGACCTTGTGAACATAGTGGACAACACGGATTGTTCACGGAGTCCACCATGTCCACTTCGTCCACCACGTCCACAAAGTCCTCCGACATTTCCAGCTCCATGGAACCCTCCGCCCATTCTGGTGTTAGAATGGATATCGAAACACCATCCCGGTTGGGCAAACCGGAAACAAGGAGTGCAGGATGGGATCCCTACGACCTATTGACCCTTCGGCTTGGAACCTTGCCGCAGCGCGGCATCTGTTGAACCGCGCCGGGTTCGGCATACCCCATGCCCTGACGGAACAGCTCGCGGGCATGACCCCCGAGGCCGCCGTCGACTATCTGGTCAACTACGAAGCCACCGCCTTCGATTTTCCAGAGCCGGATTTTATTGTGCCCGCCATTACCTTCAAGGAACGCAGGGCCTTGGTGCGAGGACTCGACGAGGACGAACGGCGGAAGGTGCGACGCAAGGCACAGCGCGAGGAACGGCAAGCCGTGCAACGTCTCCGGGGCTGGTGGTTGCAGCGCATGCGGACGACTCCCCGTCCGCTGGAGGAGAAAATGGCCCTCTTCTGGCACGGTCATTTTGCCACCTCGGCGCAAAAAGTTAAATCGTCGGAATATAATTACACGCTGAACCAGATATTTCGCACCCAGGCGACGGGAAACTTCAAAGCCTTGACGACGGAGGTCGGCCAGTCCCGGGCCATGCTCCACTATCTGGACAACTTTCGGAGCACCAAAGAAAAGCCCAACGAAAACTGGGCGCGGGAACTCATGGAGCTGTTCACCCTGGGTCAGGGGCAGTATACGGAAGATGACATCAAACAATCGGCCCGTTCTTTTACCGGTTGGACCTCCGAGGGCCGGGATTTTCGCTTTGCCCTTCAGAATCATGATGGGGGCACGAAGATCTTCCTGGGAAAAACCGGTGAATTCGACGGCTGGGACATTATCGACATCCTCTTTGAGCAGGAGGCTTTGAGCACCTTTATTTGCGGCAAGCTCTGGCGTTTTTTCGGTGCTGAAGATACCGATGAAGCGGTGGTTGCTTCGCTGGCAAGAACCTTTCGCGAGAACAATTACGAACTGAAGCCTGTGCTGCGACAACTCTTTCTCTCCCAAGAATTTTATGCCGACGAGGTGCGAGGCACCCAAATAAAAAGTCCCACCCAGTTGGTGATAAAGCTGACCCACGATTTGCATTTCTATACCGTGCCACCCTTTGCCCTGGCCCAGGCCACCGCTGCTTTGGGGCAGAGTATTCTTTACCCGCCCAACGTGAAAGGCTGGGACGGCAACCGAGCCTGGATCAACGCCAACACCCTGTTGCTCCGTTACAATCTGTCGGCCCGCTTGTATGAGGCCGCTGAGCGTGGACAGCGGCAAATGATGGCGGGCGGTGGTGATTCCATGATGATGGGCGGTCTGAAAAACACGATGATGGCGGAACGCATGCGGGGGGCGGGTGGTGCCGCGAATCCAGAACTCCGTGCGCTGGTACGCGAGAAGCTCCGCGCCCTCCCCAAGGAAGAACGACAGGCCAAGCGTAAAATTCTTCGTGCGGGCAATCCCGCGCAGAAGCGCGCTCTTTTGCTAGAGCTGGGCATTGCGCCGCCTACGGAACACAATCCGCTCCAGGGTGTCTTCGCGGAGATGGGCTTCGCCACCGCTGGTGAATGTGTCGATCAGACCACGCGCGCCCTGCTGGACGTACCCATTTCGTCGGAACAACGGAAAACGCTTTTGACCCTGCTGGATGCGTCGGAACCCAGTATTCCCATGACACCGAAAGATCTGGGCGTGGATAAACAGCAGCAGTTGCTCCACGTGATTACCAGCATGGCGGAGTATCAGCTCTGCTGATCATGTGGTGCGTACCCTGACCGGAATAGCCCCGGAGGGGGGTGGCACAGAATCTTAGTGTAGACTGTTATGCCCTTTCAGGGCGCAAATTGAATAGCATGAACCCTCTGAACCCAGGGCGTTGCCCTGGGCTAACCTCTTTTGCCCCTTCGGGGCGGAAGACCATAAACAAAGACCTATGATGGCTTGTTTGACGCGCCTTGTCCGTGGTGCCACAAGCGATCCCCGAGTGCTTGCATCGTCACCGCCGTCTGGCTTGAACCGGACTGATTAAGGAGCCAATCCATGTCGATTACCCGCCGCAGTTTCATGCAGGGCCTGGCCGTATTCTCCGGCCTGGGCCTGGCCCCAAAATTCCTCACCGACGCCTATGCCGATCCGAGTCAGGCCATCCGGGGCTTCAATGATGACCGGGTTCTGGTGGTGGTGCAACTGGGCGGTGGCAACGATGGCCTCAATACCATCGTACCCTTTGAAGATGACCTCTACTACAATGCCCGGCCCAAGCTGGGCTTGCGCCAGGATCGTTTGCTGAAACTCAACGACCACCTCGGCATGAACGACGCCATGAAGGCGCTCATGCCCCTTTATGACAACGGCAATCTGGCGGTCATCCAAGGCATCGGCTATCCCAACCCGGACCGCTCCCACTTTCGCTCCATGGAAATCTGGCAGACGGGCAGCGAAGCCGATGAATATCTGGGCGATGGATGGATCGGGCGTTACTTCGACAACAACTGTAGCGGAAGCGCCCAGCCCCAGGTGGGACTCGCCCTCGACGCGGAACGGCCCCAGGCCTTTGGCAGTGCCCTGGGTTATGGCGTTGCGACCGACAATCCGACGGAGTTTGGATGGGAACCGGGAGCGGGTAAGGACACGGCGGCAGTCTTTGAACGGATCAATGCGGGAACAGGCGAGGGCAACGCTACCCTGGATTTCCTCCGCCACACGACCACAGCGGCGATTCATAGCTCCAGCGAGGTGCGGGCGGCTGCCGAAAAAGGAAAGATTATACTCAAGCAGCCGCAAAAGGGAAAACGCGGGCAGAGCAACCAGCTTGACACCGTCGCGGGCCTGGTACGGGGCGGACTCGCAACGCGGATTTACTACGTGTCCCTCGGCGGTTTTGATACCCACGTGGGCCAATCGGGCCAGCATGAGCAGCTTCTTGGCCGTGTCGCGGATGCCCTCGCGGGCTTTCAGCAGCAATTGAAAAAAGATGGCACCGCAGACCGCGTCACCACCATGGTATTTTCGGAATTTGGGCGTCGGGTCAAGGAAAACGGTGGCGGTGGCACAGACCACGGTACGGCGGCCCCCATGTTTCTCCTCGGTGATTCCGTCCAAGGCGGTGTCCACGGAACAAGCCCCAGCCTCTCCGATCTGGACCAGGGCGACCTGAAATACAGCACCGACTCCCGCCGGGTCTATTCGACGTTGCTGCAAGACTGGCTTCACGCCGATCCGAAGAAGGTCCTGGGCGAGTCCTTCGACACGATGAACCTTATCGCGTAAGGACAAACCACAAGGCACTTCGGGTACCACCCTTACACGGAGGAGCGAAGCGGGGGAGTTTAAGGGTGTAGATCATCTGGACAAGCACCACGGAACCAAGAAAGACTGTGTGTCGGCCCTTCCCTCAGAAATCCTACTCACTGATACCGGGCCTCTCTTGACACCTCACACCCACAAGGCCACTCGTACCTCGTGTCCGTGTAGGTGGCACCCCAAGTTGTTCTTGAGAGAAGGCAAGGTCAACATCGGGAACGGTGGGGCCGAAAATACTTACGCTGTTACTTTCGGCGCTTGCGCACGCCAACTCCCTGTCGGTACTATCGGGGCATTGCTTTTCTATCGACAATTTCCGGAGCATTGAAATTATGACGGCTACATCCAGAGAACTTGTTTTTCAAACGTTGAACCGGGAACGTCCTGGGCGGGTACCCAGGCAGTTATGGGATTTGCCTTGGGCTGAGATTAATCACGGGGCGGCGCTGGCGGAGATCCGTTCTTCCTTTCCCGATGACTTTGTGAACGGGCCCCAATGTCTGCGGGAAAAGCCCGACACGTTTGGCGATCCTTATGTCGTTGGCGAATATCGAGATGAGTGGGGCTGTGTCTTTGAGAACCTCCAGAACGGGCATATTGGCGAGGTCAAGGCCCCGCTCATTAAGGACTGGGCGACGGACACGGGCAAGGTACACATTCCGCGTGAATGGCTGACGGTTGACCGCGATGGGGTGAACCGGTTTTGTGCGGGGACGGATAAGTTTGTCTTCGGAGGCTGTTGTCCCCGTCCCTTTGAGCGGCTACAGTTTTTGCGGGGCACCGTTGACTTGTACATGGACCTGATGGCGCCGCCCCCGGAAATGCTGGCGTACATCAAGGAGCTTCACGCGTTCTATTGTGCGCAGATGGAGGTCTGGGCGGCGACGGATGTGGACGCCTTGAATTTCATTGACGACTGGGGTGCCCAGGATCGCCTTTTGATCGATCCGGTCATGTGGCGCGATATTTTCAAGCCCATGTATAAGGATTACATCGATATCGCCCATGGCGCGGGCAAGAAGGTTTTCATGCATTCCGATGGTCATATTCTGGCCATCTATCCAGATTTGATTGAACTTGGCCTCGATGCCATCAACTCCCAGCTATTTTGCATGGGGCTGGATACGCTTAAAAAATTTGTGGGCAAGATATGCTTCTGGGGTGAGATTGATCGGCAACATCTATTGCCCGAGGGCGATGTGGCCGATATCGAGCGGGCCGTGAATGATGTCTACAAGAATCTCTGGCGGGATGGCGGTTGCATCGCCCAGTGCGAGTTTGGGCCGGGTGCGAAACCGGAAAATGTCCGGGCGGTATTTTCCACCTGGGCGGGGCTGGTGACGGGGTAAACTGGGTGCTCTTTTAGTCCGCGAAGTGGACGACGGAACTTAGCCTGGGGTGAAGCGAGGTACGAGCATAACCCCAGGTATCTTTGCTATGCACATCCCAAACCCGCGTAGCGGGTGACGGAAAATGTCCCGTCATTCCATCGACTGCTTCGCGGGCTCAATCATCATTCGCCCTTTATTTCCAGGTTCCTGTGTGTAACGAAAAAATGAACAAATGACCTCAATCAAATCTAGGCTCCCCTTATCCATAAAACATCGCTACGGGTGTCACGGCTAGGCCTGCCAGGGTTTCCCCGTGCAGAACCTGGGGCTTGATAGTTTGGTTCTTCACCTTTAGGAACTCACACGGGTAAGCCCTGAGAGGCCTACCCGTGGCACCCGACGTATTTCTTTTGAAGGTCTTCACAAAAGCCAACGTTATTTTCACGAGAGTGGAATTCCAGCGTGCGGGAGGTGACGGACCTTGAGCTTATGTTGTGAACAACGTTCACCGTATGGCCTTACCCGGTATAGGCGATTCGATAGATCACGTTGGCCTTGTCGTCGGAAACAAGCAAGGCACCGTCGGGTGCGACAAGCACATCCACCGGTCGTCCCCAGGGCACGCCCCGAGCCAGCCAGCCCGTCGCAAATTCTTTGTAGGACGCGGCGTTGCCCGTCTCATCGAGTGTTACTTGCATGACGCGGTAGCCAATTTTTATCGAACGGTTCCAGGAACCGTGTTGGGCGATGAAAAGGCGGTTCTTGTACTCCGCCGGGAACTGGCTGCCCGTGTAGAAGGTCAGGCCCAGGGGCGTAACGTGGGGCCCCATCTTCTGGATGGGCTTCACATAGTCATCAGGGTTTTTCCCTTTGCCGTGGGTGGGGTCGGGCACATCCCCGCCGTGAAAATAGGGGAAGCCGAAGTGTTGGCCCGCTTCCGTAGCGCGGTTCAATTCGCAATCAGGAATATCATCACCCATCAGATCGCGGCCCGTATCGCTGAAATAGAGATCCCCGTTTTCCGGGTGCCAGGTGAAGCCCACGGAGTTGCGCACGCCATGGGCATAGGGTTCCAGTTCCGAGCCATCGGCATTCATGCGCATGATGGTGGCAAAGCGTTCGTCCCCGAATTCTTCCATCGGATCGCAGTCGTTACACGGTGCGCCGATGCCGAAGTAGAGTTTTCCGTCGGGACCAAAGTTGAGGTACTTCCAACCATGCAATTGTTTCTCGGGCAGGTCATCTACCAGCACCACGGGTTCGGGGGGCGCGTCGAGTTTGTTTTCGATATCATCGTAGCGGATGATGCGGTTAATCTCGGCCACATAAAGGGAGCCGTCCCGAAAGGCGACCCCGTTGGGCCACCACAGCTTCTCGGCAATCACGTAAATCTTGTCGGCCTTGTTGTCACCATCCGTGTCGACCAACGCCCGGATCCTACCCGATTGCTGAGAACCCACAAAGAGGGTTCCCTGGGTCCCAAGGGCCATGGAACGCGCACCAAAGACATTGTCCCCATAGACGCTGATGGAAAAGCCGTCGGGCAGCTTGATTTTGTCGAGGGGCAGCTCCGCAGCAGGGGCTGTGAGGCCTGACAGCGTGCAGACCGCAGTCAGTGCCAGGGTGGTGAGGGCGCTTTTCATAGTGGACTCCTGTGAATCGATTTATAAGAGCGCTGCTCTTACGCTACCCTTATTGCGCTCAAAACAACGACTTGATCTGATGTAGCCAACAACGTGAGCTTCGCTCACAACATAAAGGTCGTCATCCTCGCGAACGCGGGGATCCAGTAATGACTTGGTGCAAACCTGTCGCATTCTGGATTCCCACGTGCGTGGGAATGACGTGGCGCCTTTTTGTTTTAGTATGGCACACTTGTACCATGCACACGAATCGACAGGGTCGAATCGCGTGGCACGACGGGGTTTCCGTGCGCAACGCCACGGCGAAACCGTTTCGCCAGGGATTATGTAGATTTCTATCCGGTGTAGGCAATCCGATAAATAACGCCTGCCTGCTCGTCGGAAACGAGTAGCGCGCCGTCATTCGCGACCTGGACATCCACGGGCCGTCCCCAGGCTTCATCCCGGTAGAGCCAGCCGGTGGCGAAGTCTTCGTATTTTGCGACGTTGCCCGTCTTATCCAACGTTATTTGCTTGATGGAATAGCCGATTTTTATCGTGCGGTTCGAGGAACCCTTCAGGGCAATGAAGAGCCGGTTCTTGTATTCCACCGGAAACTGGTCGCCCGTGTAGAAGGTCAGGCCCAGCGGCGTTACGTGGGGGCCCAGTTTCTGAACGGGCTTTGTGTAGTCGTCGGGATTCTTGTCTTTGCCATGCTCGGGATCGGGCACATCCCCGGCGTGAAAGTAGGGATTGCCGAAGTGCTGGCCCGCTTCCGTGACGCGGTTCAACTCGCAGTCGGGCACATCATCCCCCAAATTGTCGCGGCCATTGTCGGTGAAGTAGAGGGTCTTGTTGACGGGGTGCCAGGCCAGACCCACCGTGTTGCGCACGCCGCTCACGTAGGATGTGATGTCGGAACCATCCAAATTCATGGACATAATGGTGCCGAGGCGTTCGTCCTCGTAATCCACGGTCGGATCACAGTGGTCACACGGCGCACCGGCGGCGAAATAGAGTTTGTTGTCGGGGCCAAAACTCAGGTATTTCGAGCCGTGCGCCTCTTCCTGGGGCAGGGCATCCGTAAGCACAACGGGTTCGGGGGGGGCATCGAGTTTGCTCTCAATATCATCGTAGCGCAGGATTCGGTTGACATCACCCACATAGAGCGAGCCGTCTCGGAAAGCCACGCCGTTGGGCATCCGCAGGTTCTCCGCAACCACGTAGGTTTTGTCCACCACGTTATCACCGTCTGTATCAACGAGGGCGCGGACCGTGCGTGGCCCCCGTGATCCGACAAAGAGGGTTCCTTTGGCGCCGACGGCAATGGTGCGTGTGCCGGGCACGTTGTCTGCGTAGACGCTGATGGAAAAGCCATCGGGCAGTTGGATCTTATCGAGAGGCAAGTCGGCGGCGGAGGCCGTCAAGCCAGAAAGAACACAGGCTGCTGCGACAAAAGTTGTTAGCAGTTTTTTCATGAGGGATTCCTGTTGATGGGGATTGGCTGCGATCAGACTCAAAGATCACCATGCTACGGCATTGGGCCATAGTCTGACAAGAATTTACAAGTAAGCGTTCGCAAACTATTTCGAGGGTGCCACCCTCACACGCAGCCGGTTTCCGGCCAAGTTTGCGGGTGCGGGTTTAAAAAATATCTTGCCCCATCACGCAGACTGCGAATGTGTGCAGACAACCCCATCTGGGTTTCTCGTAG
>JAJRPE010000295.1 GCA_024280935.1 Candidatus Hydrogenedentota bacterium | reverse complement strand
CCACGGCCTCGACAGAGATGCGCACCGCCAGAATATGGCCCGTGTGGCCCACCATGTCGCCGTTGGGCAAGTTGGCGCGGATGAACTTGTGCTCGCCCGATTCGATGGCGGCGAGGAGGGTGTCGGTGATTTCACCGGCCTTCATCCAGGGCCGCTTGTCAAAGGTCATGTTGTCGGAGGGAATCTCAACGAACTTCTCCAGCTTTTCGGAGATGTAGCCGGACTTGTTGCCGTTCCAGAAATAGGTCACGTGACCATATTTCTGGGTCTCGGAAATGGCAAAGCTCTTCACCCCGGCGCCGCAGAGATACTCGCTGATCGTGCCGTCGATCCGGGAGGGCTGCACCAGGTAGTTTTTCGGAATGTTGAGATCGCCATCGTATTGCATGATACCGGCGTAAAAGACATCGGGGGTGCGCACGCGGTCGAACACATCAAACTCATCGCCTTCTTCAAAGCAACGGGTCATTTCCAGGGCGCGGTCGCCGCGGAAATTCAGGTAGACGACGGAATCGCCATCCTCAATGGTGCCCACCGGCTTTCCGTCTTCCGCGATGACAAACTCGCCCAGGTGCTGGTCCGTCACCGTTTCGTCTTCGTCGTAGTAGGTCTGGACGGCTTCGGCGGCGGAGGCGAACTGGCGGCCCTCGCCCAGAACGTGGGCCTTCCAGCCCCGCTCCACCATGGCCCAATCGGCATCGTAGCGATCCATCGTGATATACATGCGGCCACCACCCGAGCCGATTCGGTAATCCTGGCCATCGACGCTACATTCGCTCAATTTGGCTTCCAAGCGCTCGATGTATCCCGGAGCCGATTTTTCACCCACATCGCGGCCATCGGTGAGGATGTGGCAACGAACCCTGGCAACGCCTTCTGTCGCGCACTGGTCGAGCATATCGAGCAACTGCTGGATGTTGCTGTGGACGTTGCCATCGGAAAGAAGGCCCATAAAGTGGACCGTGCCACCGTCATTCCCCTTGCCCACCACCGATTTCCAGGCATCGCTTTCGAAAACGCGCTTGGAGGCAATGGCTTCATTGCAGAGCTTGGCACCCTGCGGGAAGATCCGCCCCGCGCCCAAGGCGTTGTGGCCCACTTCAGAGTTTCCCATGTCCCCGTCGCTCGGCTGCCCCACAGCGAGCCCGTGGGCTTTCAGCTTGGTGTACAACGGCTCTTCTGCCATGAGCTTGTCCAAGGTGGGGGTGTAGGCCAGATGGACACCGTCTGACTCATCCTGGGGACCCAGTCCCACGCCGTCCATGATGATGAAGAGGAGGGGGCCGTCAAAGGCGGTGTAATTTGCAAGAGGTTTCAGGTTGTAGGGACTCATGGCGGTACTTTCTGGCGTAGGGGGGCCGCACAAAACGGAAAAAGGCCCCAGGACGTGTCGGTTTCAATCGGACAGGGTGTCCGAAACGAGGAAAGAGCACGTGGGCGTGCAGCAAGAAATGCTGTACGTGGCTATAGTATAGCGAAGCCTCCCAAAGGGGTGCAAAGGGAGGCGGGGGACAGTATGTTCACAGGTAGCTTGGGGTGCCACGGACAAGGGGGGATAGCCCTTGCTCGTGGCACTCGGAATTAATCTTGTTGGCTTCAAAAGTAGTGGCTCAATGCCGGGGGCGAGGTCTACACCGCTCGCGATAGTCCATTTTGATTTGGCTCGGATTGCGACTGCTCCACGCACACGAAACCTCGTGTAACTCGGCATCGCGTGGCACGGAACATTCCACCGCGTTCCCAGTTTGTCCCTGCCGTCTCTCATGTCCCTTTGGTCCCTGCCCACAGTACCCAGATAGCATTGATGACACAAACTCACAGGCGAGACGCCTGTGCCACCCTCCCGAATAAAAAGGGCTGGAACCTGGGTTCCAGCCCTTTCGGAAAAATTAATTTATGAGGGGTGCTACTTTTGTTCGAGGACGGCGCGGGCCATGGCTTTGGCCAGGCGGCGACGACGACGTTCACTGGGCTTCTCGAAGTGCTTGATCTCTTTGATGCGTTGCATGAGACCTTCTTTGTTGCACTTCTTTTTGAAGCGACGGAGCGCTTTTTCAAACGGCTCGTCGGACTTGACGCGAACTTTCGTCATTAATTTTCAACCTCCCCTCGAGGTGGATTTCGTCCCGGCCCGGAGGCTCGACGATGGGTTGGGGTTGCGTTGGGTACCCGAACACGCCATGTGTACAGGGCCTGTCAGTGTAACAATTGTAAGGAATCGGTGTCAATAGGACTGGGCGGCGATGACCCGGTAGTGACAGGGCTTGCCGGAAATCATGCATTCGCCTTCCTCTTCCTCCACATCGAAGGGGATGCAGCGAATGGTCGAACGTGTGTCGCTCTGAAGCCGCTCTTCCACTTTCGGATTGTCGTGGTCGAGGAAAACTTGGAAGAAACCGCCATCGCCGATGCGTTTCTTGTACTCGTCGTAGGAATCCACCGTGTGGGTGTTCTTCTCCGTCCGCTCCTTGGCTATCTTGAAAAGATTGGCCTGGATATCTTCCAGCAGCGCCTCGATCTTTTCCAGGAGGCCTTCCATGGGCAGGGTGACTTTTTCGCCCGTATCCCGGCGGGCCACAACCACGGTGCCACTTTCCACGTCCCGGGGTCCGATCTCAATACGAACGGGGATGCCCTTGAGCTCCCATTCATTGAACTTGCGACCGGGCTTATAGTGGTCCCGGTTGTCGATCTTGAAGAAAAGGGGATCCCAGCCTTCGGTCATGGACTCCGCCTTTCCCACCACCAGTTCGCGCTGCTCGTCATTGCGATAGATGGGGACGATCACGACGGGCAGGGGGGCCAGCTTTGGCGGAATTACCAAGCCGTTGTCGTCGCTGTGGGTCATGATCATGCCGCCGATAAGGCGGGTGCTCACGCCCCAGCTAGACGCATGAACGTATTTGACCTCTTTGTCCTTGTCCTGAAACTTCACGTCGAAGGCCCTGGCGAAGGTTTCACCGAGGTGGTGTGAGGTGCCCGCCTGAAGGGCCTTGCCGTCTTGCATGAGCCCTTCGATGCAGTAGGTGTGGAGGGCACCCGCAAACTTCTCCGCGTCCGTCTTCCTGCCGACCGCCACGGGCATGGCCAGGTAGTCTTCCGCAAAATCGCGGTACACCTTAATCATTTTAAGGGTCTCTTCTTCGGCCTCGTCATAAGTGGCGTGGGCCGTATGCCCCTCTTGCCAGAGGAACTCCGTGGTGCGGAGGAAGAGACGGGTGCGCATTTCCCAGCGGACGACATTGGCCCACTGGTTAATGAGAATGGGCAAGTCGCGGTAGGAGTTAATCCAGGTGCGATAGGAATCCCAGATAATGGTTTCCGATGTGGGCCGGATTACCAGGGGTTCTTCCAGCTTCTTGCCGCCGCCATGGGTCACCACGGCGCACTCCGGCGCGAAACCTTCCACATGCTCCGCTTCCTTCTTCATGAAGCTCTCGGGGATAAGCATGGGAAAATAGGCGTTGACGTGGCCCGTTTCCTTAAACACACGGTCCAGACGGGCCTGGATCTTTTCCCAAATGCCATAGCCGGTCGGTTTGATGACCATGCACCCTTTTACGGGGGAGTGGTCTGCCATTTCAGCTTTGCGAACAACATCGATATACCACTGGGCGTAGTCATCGGCGCGCTTGGTTATACCTTTGGCCATGCGTCTATTCCTGGATTGTTAGAGTGGGGGTGAAGGGCCGAAAGCACGCGCAGCAGGGGCGTGGCAAGACCCGTCGGAAAGGGGGGATCATAGCATATGGGGGGCGAATGCCGCCATGTGGGGACTGCCTCGCCCAGGCCCGCATCGAATAAGCACGATCACCATCTTGGCAAACCGAACGACGAAGGTATGGGGCAACGATTCTACAGGTCTTGGACGCGCCGTGGCGGGCGGGGCTGTCCCCAAGTGCCGAACACCTCCCTCTCTGATTTCATCTGGGATAAGAAACGTCTCAACCCGAAGGCGGGAAACAAACGCCGGTTACTATACGGCGCGTAGCTCTGCACGCTCCCGCTTCTTCGGCTTGTCCCGCATTTTCACGATCACATCCACGTCAAGGGCATTCAAGAACCGAAAAAGCCTGTCCAGGGTATAGCTTTTCAAGCGGCCACAGGTGATATCAGAGACCTTCTGCTTGTCTACCCCCATGATTTTTCCAGCCTCCTTCTGCGTAATTTCTTTTCGCTCGATTGCCCGCCTGATTTCGCGGGCGACCTCGGCTTTGAGTTGGGCAAGTTCCGGGTTGGGGACGTTGAGATCGGCAAAAATATTACCGCTACCTTCTGTGAATTTGGTTGTCATCGCAATTACTCCCGGTGTATGCATCTAAAAATACGGCGTATATTATCCGCCATATCGGTTCTTGGCTTCGCGAAGTCGTGACTTAATCATATCAATTTCTTTTTTTGGGGTGGCGATACCCTTGACCGATTTTTTCTTAAAGGCATGAAGAACGACAACAAAATCCGCCATCATGGTGGTGTATACGACGCGGTAGGTGCCATCCGCAGCACGACTCACGATTTCCACAACGCTTGCGCCACCAAAGCCTTGCATTACCTTGGTGGAGGGGTGTTTGTCGCCATTAACGGCATCATCAATGGCTTGACCAACCGTGTACCGAACGCTTTCAGGAAACTTTTGAATATCACGCTGTGAACGCCCAACGAATACTACCTGCTTCCGCCGTTGCTTGTTGGCACTCTTTACCATGCCTTATCCTTTGACCTGGCTTCCTCCTTGTACAAAATAAGTATATTAAATTTGGTGTACTACGTCAAGTCACAAAAACACCAAATTGGGGTATTAATCCGCGTGACCAGGCTCGTCGCCTTTCTCCTCAAGAACATTGGTCGGTGTTTCTAATCCACCAAGGTGTGAACTACCTTATTGGCTTGCTCCCTATATGCACACTTCAACAGCCACACGATAGCCCGTTTAAGTACAACTGTGTACGCTTATGTCTTGGGGGACGGCCTCCGCCCTTTTCAGGCGAACTTCCTACCAGAGCAGGTGAGATTGACCCCACAACTCAGTCTGCAACCACACGTGGCCTCGGCGGATGCAGTCCCCTATTTCCGCTGCTTCAGCAGCCACACGATGGCCCGTTTGTAGCCATAGGCCTGGTCCCAGCTATTGTGCCCGGTCTTCTTGAATTCCTTGTAGCGCACCTTGCCCCCGGCCTTCTTGACTCGCTCCACCATATAGCGGGACCGCGCTGCGGGAACCACGTCATCGTCGGCACCATGAAAGGCCCAGATGGGCACCTTCCGTAGCTTGCCGACCCGCTCCTGAATACTGCCAAAGGCCTTCTCATCTATGATGGGGCACTTGGTTTTCAGGTCGAGGAGATTGCCGCCGCCACAGATTGGCATCAACGCCGCAAAGGTGTCGGTCTTCGTCGAACCCCAAATCCATGTGGCATAGCCACCAAGGGACAGGCCCGTCAATGTGATGGCTCGGTCGTTCACGTTGTAGGCCCTCTGCGTCTGGGCCATGGCCGCTTCAATCGTCGGGATAGCTGCGTCCCAGAAATAGCCTTCGGGACATTGGGGCATCAAGACCAGGGCCGGGAACCAGTCGCGGTGCATCCGAATCGCACGACCAATCCCCACCTCGGTTTGTTGGAGGTTGTCATCGCCCCGCTCTCCACTGCCATGGAGGAACACGATAAGGGGCCATGCCTTTTCGGCGTTGTAGGCGTCGGGGACATAGAGGGCGTAGCGCTGGGTCTTGCCATCCACCGTAACGGCCTTGTCCAGGAATCCCGTGGCGGTGGTATTTGTGTCCGCGAAACCCGGCACGGCGGCACCAAGGAAGGCAAGCAGCGCAACTATCGTTAAACTTAATCTCTTTGACTTCATAGGAAGTGTCTCTCCACGTAGAGCATCTGCCAATCATGCCCCTATAGCGATGCACCATGCCCGCCAGTTGGCCTTATAATACGTTCCGAGGCATTTTAGCGCACCGTGAGGGATGCTTGGAAGTGCTGTATTCCGGTTCATCCGGTTTAAGCGTACATCTGGCTTCGATACCGCCCATCGCGCTCAAGGTTTTGACGTTTGAGGCGTATTGTTATTTGGCCTGAAAGGCCCCAACAGTGCTTGTCCGTGGCACCCAGAGGTTGTTTTTTGTGACTGAGGCTCTGGTCCATGTCGTGATGCGAGTAATGGTTTTTCAGTCGCTTGCCGACTTAGAAACTCCGTTGGACTGAACGCGTGGTGCTTAAAAGGACGGCTACAAATAGCAGTCGTGCCGCGCGATCCCAAAAAGGCGAGTCTCAACGAGTCCTGACGGGTTCGTGCGCAGGGGGCTTTGGGAATATCACGGTACTGCTGCTCCAAGCACACGAACTCTCCTACGGCGAGTCTTCGACCTTCGTTCCTCAGGATCGTACAGCACGTCCGACTGGATTGATGTTTGAGCAACGGCAACATAGATTTGCGGCAAAGCCGTTTAGTTCAACGCTTACGATACTTTCAATACTATGCGGTTGTCTGGGGCCACAATCCACCAAAACACTGGGGAAACAACAAGGGCTGGCAGGGACCCCACATTTTCGGCACGAAAGGTAAATACGCTAGGATAGGCTTATCCCTCTGGTTGCATAAATCCGAGTTTTAGATGAGCTTATATGCCTCTCAGGGGCGCATAATCATTGAGCAAAATTCGTTTTGGAGTACTGTCAGGAGTGGGTAGCTGGACTGCACTCCCGGTGAGGTCCT
>JAJRPE010000294.1 GCA_024280935.1 Candidatus Hydrogenedentota bacterium | reverse complement strand
TCTTTGATGGATTTGGACAATCTAAGCGCCAGTTTCCCCTTGGATGGCAGTTGGAGCGCGCCGAATTTCCTGTATGACGTTGCGCCCTTGAACACGCCGCCTGCGCGGAATATTCAAACGGCCGATCCCGTTAATCCGGATTCGGACCTGCTGGTGCCGACGAATATTATTACCGATACTGACGAACACCGTATCGGCGCCTTCCGCATGAACGCCATGATATTGGGCGGGCGCAAGGAACACGCCTCGGGCCGCTATTATGAGAGCGTAGGCGATCTTGCCTTGGATTCCAGCGCCTTTGACTACAACTATCCCGTGAGCCGGGCCGATATTCCCGATTTGACGGGCGGCGGCGTGGGCGAGACGCCCGGCGTGGAAAATGTCGCTGTCTATCCCCTGTCCAACGAGGCGGTGCCTTCCAAGCGCTTTGATGAGGTGCAGGAACGCTTTCGTCGCATGGGCAATAGCCTTACGGTGCGCTCGGATGTCTACGAAATCATCATGACGGTGGAGGCGGGCTATGGCGTGGATAGCAACGGCGATGGCATTGTGAATTACCGCGATCCCGACGAGTTTGTCACCCAGGCCCGCACGAAAGCCACGGCCGTCTACGAACGCCGCACCCCCTCCGATCAATCGGACGGCGGGTGAGAAGTTAGAAGTTAGAAGTTAGAAGTTAGAAGTTAGAAGTTAGAAGTTAGAAGTTTGAAGTTTGAAGTTTGAATGGACAGTTGAATCAGATTGAGGGCCGTTTGCGGCCTGATTGTTCACGATGCGCCACGGCAAAGGGGGTTGGGCTTTCCAGCCCGACACAGGGCGCACGGTGGGTGTCGAAGGGCACTTGGTGTTTGTGTGATGTGTTGGTTGTGCAAGGCAGGGCATGGTGTTTTGCCGTTCGAGTCCTGAATGGCTTTACGTTCCGATGGCGGGTATTATGCCCGACGTGCCCTTTATGTCGGGCTGGAAAGCCCAACCCCCTTTGCCGTGAACGCTTACGAATGAAGTACTTGACGCTTTGCGAAAGGCGTTATTTTTTCGCATTGACTTGTAAACAGAATACCCCGACCCCGAAGCGCTCCCCTCCCTGGAGGGACCTGGGGTGGTTTCATTAAAGCAGAAGAGTCAGTATTTATCGCGAGCAACGTTTAGAAGACAGAGCAAGAAGACCGAAGCGAGGGACGAGCGTAGACGGGTCTTTCCCTTTTCTTGCGGTACACGTCCAGGAGGTTGGAAGTATGTATAACAATCTACAGAATCGAAACATTGGCCTTGGGGCGTGCCTCGTGGTGGCCGGGCTAGTGCTGTGTGTCGCGCCTGCTCAGGGTGCCATTCTTGACGTATGCCCCACGTGTGCCTACACGGATCTCGATGCGGCCTTTGCCGCCGCCCTGCCCGATGACACCATCGTGCTGGACGGCCCGACCGTCCCTCCTGCCACGACCTACACGCTGACGACCGCATTGGTCATTGACGCGACGAAGGACCGCTTGACCATCCGGGGCACGAGCCAGAGCAGCCCCGAGCTTATCGAAGTGGAATTTGCGGGGGGGCCGGTGATTACGGTGAGCGAGGGCTTCGACTTTACGGCCCAGGGCTTTACCATCAAGGGCGGCACCACCGGCATACTCGCGATGAAGGGCAGCACGGTCGATGTGAAACGCTGTCTTATCGATGGCATCGCGGGTATTGGCGTGGATTGCACCGATGTGGCTACGGTCACGCTGGAATCGACCGTTATCGCGAATTCTACCGGCGAAGCGACCAAAATTGATTTGGGCGGTTTCCTCAAGATCGTCCAATGCACCTTTCTGAACAACGGAAGCTTCGGTGTCAACGCCATTGCGGGCGTGGCTACGGTGGAAGCGACCTTGATTCATGACAGCGACGATGGCACCAATGGCGTGAGCGGCACGGCCACCACCCTCGCCCTGACCGCCAACTGGATTACGGACGCGGCGGGGGCTGACCTGGCCCTGCCGTCCGGTGTCACGGATGCTGACGCCATCCTGTTGGATCCGCTGGTTCCTGCGGTGGTCTTCGACCCGGCGGGCTTTCCCGGGAAGCTGATGGACGCGAGCCAGGAACGTTTCGTTCCCGTGACGGCCTCGCTTTCCCTGAGCCTGCCCACGCGCGATTTTGACGATACGGTGCGCAGGGCCGCCCCGAATGTGGTCGTGGGCGCTGACGAGGTTACCGGGGGTGGATCCGGCGTCGAATGGACCGTGTGCGAGGTGTGGCAGCGGGGCAAGGTCCGCCGCTATGTCGGCGAGGGAGTCATTACAATTCGTGTAGCGACACCCGGTATTGCGCTGAACACTGCGGCCATTTTTATCAAGCACGCGGATCCCGCAATTCCGCTGTTTACCGACCCAAGCCCCGAATTCCTCGGGCCCTATCCTATCGTGATTAGCGGGCTTGATACGGAGTTCGGTATTGCGGACGTGCCCATTATTGAGGCGGACTTTCTGGCCGCGTTTCCTTCGGCACCGACCATTCAGGATGACTACCTTATCTACATCCATACCCTGGGGGGGCCTGTGTCCGACACGTCCAATCTCTACGGGCTGTCGGAAGGCACGCCATCGGTCCCGCCGGCGACTGTGGGCCGCGTTTTCGGACTGGACACCCAGCCGCCCACGATAGTAACCAACTTTAGCCTCCTGGCGGATCAGTACCTTGCTGGGGCCGCCGATGGTGACAATATCGCCGCAGGCCCCCCAGGCTGGGGCGCGGGGGCGCTGCTTGGCAACGTGGGCGCCAACGCGGGTCACCTTGATGGGACAGCGGGCGATCCGCAGGTGTTTTTCGATGACCCGAATGTGGCCCTTCCCGGCTTTGGCTTTGGCATCTCGCTCACCTTTGTGGATCTTGGATCGGGCTTTGAGATCACGGGACTGCCCACGGGCGATAACTATACAAACCCGGTTGACAAGGCGAATGCCCTCTATGTTCTGTACCGGGATGAATTAGGCATGGCGTGGTGGGATACCAATTCGGAGTCGGATGCCGAGCTTATCAGCAGTGCGGTCGATTTGACCGTGACCTATACCAACGTGGGCGGCAACCAGTTGAATACGGAATGGCTGTTTGCCGGCGCTACCCATGACCTGGCTTCCCAATGGCATGCCATCGCCAATATTCGCGTGACGGATCTGGCGGGCAATGAAGCTACCTTGGATCCCTCCTTTCAGACCTTTATCCCGATGAAGCCTTTCCATATGTGGTGGTTCCCCGATGTGTTTCCTGCGGATACCGCAGCGCGCATTAAGAGCGGACCTTCGGGTGCGGAGACCGCCGACCCGCGCTTTACCTGGGGCCTGGAACGTCTTGGCGGCGGAAAGGACCCCGCCGATCCCTTTCCCTGCCCGCCAGGGGCACGGTGGCGCATCTGGCGCGCTGCTTCGCCGGGGCTGGCCGGGACGGCCTGGGAAGACATGACCTCCCCGGCTTCTGGAAACGCCATTGTCTTCGCCAGTGCCTGGAGTCGGTGGATGGACCCGGTATTGAATGGGACCATTACGCTGGACACGTTCTTTGACGCGAATTATACGATGCGCAAAGTGATTGAGGGTTTTGGCGGGGGGCCTGGGGACGAATACCTCCTCGCTATGATCGGCTACGATGAGGCGGGGAATCTGCAAGATTTATCAGTCATCCCTGACAATCCCATTGATGTGACGGTTTTCCAAGGTAACGGCATTGCCTACAACCGCTGGACCAACCCCGGGGTTGACATGTCGCTGGGCCTCGACACCCGGATACGGCCCCTATTCTGGTACAACAATACGGATGGTGGTGCGAATAGGCTCATTGATGGCGACGAGCGGGTCTTTGGTGCGGTGTCCCGTATTCCCCTGCCGGCACCGGGCTGTCAGCGGGTGGAAGGTCGATTCGAGATTGAGATGGGATTGCCGAATGGCGTGTTGCCCGCCAATGCATACGTTTGGTTTGAGCTGTTGGAAGATGGCCGTCTTGTTGTGTCGGGCACCGGGCAGGGGAATACAAACCTGGTTTTCCCGGAAGACATCATCAATCCTGGTGCCGTTGGCCTTGTATTGGGTTCACCGACAGCACCGACCGATTTTTTGAATTTCGGATTGTGCAATGGGGTCGTTGATCAAGATCGCCTGGGCGACGATGGCGACCCCACTGCGGAACCGGGATTCCGGCGTCGTGACGTAAAGTATGTGTTGCGGGTTTCAACCGGGATTGACATAGATCCTGGGCCACCTGTAAATCTCGTCTTCGACCAGACCCCGGCGACGGTGGAGTTTACCGTCACGGCAAATTCGGGCGGCACGCGGAATACGGAACAGGCGATTAAGTCGTTCAAGCGGGAATGATGTCGGTGAGAATAGCGGGTGATGATACCAGCGGGCGAGAAATAAGTGGGTGTAATTTGTTGACGCATTGGGTATACTAGCGATAATTTCTGGAATCAGGCTGTGGTATATGTGCCGGACCCGGGTGAGAGAACCCTGTGTTATGGGTAGTGACAGAATGCAGGGTGCCGTGAAGGGTTTTGTGGTGTCGTTGGATGATGGGTGCTTGACTGGTGGACGCAGATCGCGCAGGCGACTCGGCGTTGGGGTGCTGTGCCTGGTCGGATCACTCGCGTTGCTCTTTGCCGGCTGCCCTTCATCGGAGCCGGATACGGTAATTATGATCGATTCTACGCCGGAGTCGGGTGCTACCCTGTTCATTGCCGGGGGGATCGAAAAAACCACGCCCGCAATGATTGCCGGGCTGCCGCCGGGGCCGGTGGATATTCTTCTCAAGCGGGAGAACTATCGAGATGCGGAGGATACCATTCAGGTTGTGGCGGGGGGGCCGCCCCAGTCCTTCGTCATTGAAATGGAGCCCCTCGTGGGCTATCTCACGGTGACCTCGTCCCCGCCGGGTGCCGATGTATATTTGAATGGGGAGGAGCATATCGGCCAGACGCCATTGAAAAAATACCCGGTCCCTATCGGGGAGTATACCTACGACGTGCGGCTTGCGGATTACTATCCCTATTCGTCGGAAGCGCTTGAGGTGGTGGTTGATCGTCAATATGGGACGAATACGACCATTCGCCTGAAGCCCCAGGAGGCGACGCTGCTCGTCACGTCGAAACCCACGGGCGCGGGTATTTGGATCAACGGTGCCCTGCAAGCGGAAAAAACGCCCCATGAGTTTACGTTGCTGCCCGCACGGTATATTGTGGATGTCCACACCGATGGTCACATAATGACCGGTGAACGGGTGGAATTGCTTCCCAATGGTTCGCACCGCCTTGCCCTGGAGATGAAAGCGGGCGATGTGCCTGTGGGCATGGTGTTGATTCCTGCCGGCCCATTTATCATGGGTTCAAAGCGGGCGCCCGATGAGCAGCCCGAGTCGGTGCAAACTCTGCCAGACTTTTATATTGACAAATACGAGGTTACTAACGCAGAATTCAAGGATGTTTATTCAAAGCACGAGTTTCCAGACGGCTGGGAGAACTATCCGGTGACGAATGTCTCGTGGACACAGGCCGTGGACTTTGCGGGAAAAGTCGGCAAGCGCCTTCCGACGGAGGCGGAGTGGGAGAAGGCTGCCCGGGGCAGCGAGGGTTTTGAGTTTCCCTGGGGAAACAACTTCGATCCGACGCTCTGCAATGTCTTACTGTCGGGCACCGATGGTCCTGCCGAGCGTGGAGACTACATCGAAGGGCTTTCGCCCTACGGCTGTGTGGATATGGCGGGGAATGTGTATGAGTGGACCCAGGACTGGTATCAGGCCTATGAAGGAAACATGGTTGTGACGCGGGACTATGGACAGGTCTTTCGCGTGCTCCGCGGCGGAAGCTTTCGTTCCGAGCGCTTTGATGTGCGCAGTTCGAGGCGGCATTATGACCGGCTGTCTGCCGCGCACAAGGACTATGGATTTCGGTGTGCGCTGGATGGAGAGAGATAGTGGCAAAAGGTAATTTCTTGTCAAGACAACAGGAGCCTTGACAAGAATTTAACTGTGTACTACAATAAGTCGCAAGGGTTTACGCAAAATCGGGAAATAGGAAAATTAACACTATTTACCTTCGTGACGTAGCGGACCATTTCAGCGCAGTGGATCGGCCTTGGCGAATGACAAGGTGTACTGTGTCTCGGGGTATGGGAACGTAATAGACAATGGCTGGAATCACTGGCGGAAATAAGAAACGACTGGTCTTGGATATTGGTGCGAGTGCCATTCGTTTGGCTGAGCTTGCCCAGACCAAGACAGGCTACCAACTGGTAAAATATTACCAGCAGGAATTCAACTCCGATCCGGCGTTGGATGAGGCGAAGCGAAAAGCCATACGTGAAAAAGCACTGGCCGATGTCCTCAAAGAAGCGAAAGTGCGGACGCGCAAAGCCATTTTTGGCGTTCCGGGCCAATCGGTGTTTACGCGCAGCCGTGCCCTGCCGCCGGTGCCGGAATACAAAGTCAGCCAGATCGTTCGCTACGAAATCCAACAGCAGATCCCCTTTTCGCTTGATCAAATCGCCATGGACTACCAGATTCTTGGCCGCACGGAGGCGGGCGGCTACGACGTGATGATGGCGGCTATCAAGGTCGATGTGGTCGACAAGCTGGTGGAGATTCTACAGTCTTCGCGGCGGGCCATTGAGATTGCCGATGTCAATCCCCTGGCCGCCTATAACTGGCTCAAGCATACAGGCGAGTTTGGTGATGCGGGGGATTGCGTCGCCCTCATTGATATGGGCGCCGCGACGACCGACATCGTGATTGAGCGCGAAGGCCAGTTTCGATTTACCCGCCCCTTGAATATTGGGGGCAACGACCTGACCCTGGCTATAGGGTCTGCGTTCAAGCAGAATTTTGCCGATGCGGAACGCATCAAGCGGGAGCGTGGTTTCGCCCCAACCGGCGACCCGAAAACCGATGGCGCGGGTGGCGAAATTATTGGCAACGTGCTCCAGCGCCTGGTGTCGGAGGTTGTGCGGTCTTTCGCGTACTTCCGGTCATTGCCCGGCGGCGGTCAGGTAAACCGCGTGATTCTTTGTGGAGGTGGCTCCTGCCTGAGAAATATTATCCCCTATTTGCAGCGCCAACTGGGTATTGAGGTGCGAATTGCCCAGCCCCTGGCGGGGCTTGCGGTAGCGCCTGGCGGCCAGCAGGTTAGCGGCCGCCCCGAGCAGGCCTGTGTCGCCTTGGGAATGGCGCTTCGTTGTCAGCAGCAAGTGGCGATAGAAATAAATCTGATACCGCCGCGTGTGTTGGAAGCGGCCCGTCGCCGTGAAGCGGCCTTCTACTGGGGCTTGTCTATCGTTTCTCTGGCGCTCACCATGGCGTGCATTATTCCGCAGCGCGCCAAGGAAGACGAGCGCGTTCTCAAGGAAATCACGAAGGTTCAGGCCCAGATTCGGAAGTATGACCCGGAATTGGCCTTCGCGGTGCAGGTGGACAACCCCAACGCCCCTTCACTCCCTGAGTCCAGCAAGCTTAGTGCGTTTCGGAAGGTTAAGAGCCAGATCACGGACCTGAAAGCCACAATGGAGAATTTGGAGAAAGAGCGGAAGTTCCGACACTTCTGGCTGGAGGAGTTGTCCTTTGTAAACGATGTGCGCCCTACAAAAATGTGGTTTAGCGCGGTGGAAACCTCCACCATTGGCAATATCCCACAGGCAGCGGGTGCCGCACGCCTCGGCATGGGTGGCGGTGGTGTCCAGGGCGGCGGTCTCTTTAGCGGGCTGGCTGGTGGTGGTGGCCTTCT
Organism: Candidatus Hydrogenedentota bacterium; assembly: GCA_024280935.1. Lineage (GTDB taxonomy): Bacteria > Hydrogenedentota > Hydrogenedentia > Hydrogenedentales > JAEUWI01 > JAEUWI01. The sequence continues at coordinate 13,958 of JAJRPE010000294.1, read as the reverse complement.
TGGCAACGTTGGTGGCGGTCCAGCGGGGGGCGTGGCTGCTCTTGCTGAACCCACAGAGATAAGGGATACGGTGGAGAGCACCGGCTTTCCTATTTTTTCCGGTGCCAGCGCCAGCTATTCCACGGGAATTTCCATTGGTGGCGGGGATGCGGGCGACGAGGAGGAGGGAGGTCGTCCCAGTCGCCGTGGCCGTGGCCGTAGCGGTCGCCGGGGTGCTTCGGGAGGTCCGAAAGGCTTCTTGCGGCCCAACGGCATTCGGGTCATCGGGTTTGCGAAGTCCGGCGCTATCATTCAAGAATTTGTGGAAGAGTTGAAAAAGCACGAACGTACACAGGCGAACAACATACTGCTTAAGGCCAAGGAGGTTCACTTCAGTGAGGCCAGCGTATTGCGCGTGGATCGCGCTACGCTCATGAATGCCTGGACTGAATCCGGCGGCGGCTTCAGCGGGGGGGGGGGCGGATACAGTCCCACCGAAGAGAACAGCGTCTATTCGTTCGAAGTGAACATAGAGTTTGATAGCCCCTTCTACGAGGCGAAGCCGAGGGTTAGCGCGCTGCCCATGCCACAGCGTGGTTCCGGTATGAGCGGCTCTAGACGCGGTGGCGGCAGCACGGGCAGTAGACGGAGAAATAGATTAGCAGAGGAGAGCGACGAATGAACAAAGAGCGACTCATTTATATAGCCGCGCTTGCGCTCCTGTTCCTTGGTGTTTTCTGTGTGTATAACTTTTACTTTGCAGCGAAGCTTGAGCGCTACGCACAACACAAAGAATTGCTCGAGTCTTTGCGGTCCAGCGATTCCAAGCTGAAGGCCGCATTCGGCCCTGCCGACCCCGATGATGTCATTCGTGAGCATGATGGCAAAGAGCAGGTGTGGAAGGAAGCTATTTTGGCCCGCGTGCCTTTCTTCAGCGATGATGAATGGCGTGCCCACGAAAAGCCCCCGGAAGATGTCTTCATCCTCCAGTTCTGGTATGGTGACGAGAGCCGCAAGGTCGTCGAGGCCCTGTGGGAAAAGGCCCAGCGAAAATATGGCGCGCAGGTTTACCAGCGTATGCCAGAGGGTTTCCCCGGCAGCGTTCAGGCGATGCTTGGCGTTGCCTACTCGGAAGCCTGGCAGGGCAGAAACATTACCGCCGAAATGGTCAACGCCCAGCTTGAACAGCTTCATTTCGGGGTTTCGGCCATTGAGTTTTTGATGGATAACAAGGCGCTTCAGATATCGCGGGTTAGCGTTGAGGATATAGGCGGCGCGGGTTTTATAGCCAAGGATGTAAATTACACGCGGCTCGGTCTCTCCTTCATGATGGAGATGAAGGATCTCGTAGGCTTTCTGGAGAAGATGCGCTTGGAGGACTCTTATTTCAGCGTGCAGGGCATGCGGATAAGCCATCCCTACATACTGGCCCGATATGAGCCTCAGTTGCAGGTGGATATGTACCTCATTCGCACCAAGGCTGCGGAAGGCTTTAGCGTTGATGGCGGCGGCAGCGGAGGCGGCGGAGCCGCAAGCACCGCCGAAGCCTTCGGTAGCAGTTTTGGCACTACCAGCCTCAGGGGGGGGGCGAGGCTAGGCGGCGGGGCTGCCGGACGGCGGGAAGAGCTGGCTGGGGCTGCCACACGGGAAAAGAAGACTGGCGCTGCCAAGGCGTGGAAATGGTTTAAGCGCAACGTGTTGTTCACGAATAAATAGGTCAATGTCTATTTGCCCGAAAAAAATAGCGACAATAGTGAAATGGGTGTGACGATTGGACAAGATTCTTAAATTTTTCAAGAAGCTCTGGCTGTTCAAAGAGCGGCTGTTCTTGGTTATCCTGCTCGGTGTCCTTGCCTTAAATATCTACAGGATATTCGTTCCGCCAGTGCCGGAGATCGTAAAATCGCCCCCAATGCCGGAGCCGCCGGTGGTTGAAGATCCGCCTCGGCTTCGTCTGGATGTAAAAGGGCAGTACACGGGCTTGGTTGACCGGGGTCCTTTTTCCTATTATTCGGATACGGATTTGGACGCAAGCGGCAATGTGGTCAAGAATGCGGGTGTTGAGTTGTTGTTGATTAAGCAGAGTGCGAGCGGAAGGTGGCGGGCTCGTCTCAAGACAAAATCCACCAAATGGTGGGACGAAGGCGATAGTTTCGAAACCTTTGTATTGGAGAAAATCGACCCCGTTGAGCAAACGGTGGTCGTTTATGTAGAGAAATTTGCGAAGTCAATTACCCTTAGAGTAAAAGAGTGATCCAGTGCTTGCGGCGAATTAGCCCATTACGGTATAGTGCTGAGAAAAAGCGGAAGGAAGACAAGGTAATGAAGAACGGCTATATGCGTGCCACTGGATGGCGTTGGTTGTTGTCACCCCTGGTGTTGATCATGCCTTTGGTTGCTCACGGGTTGCAGCACAGCGATGTTGCGGCGGGTTCGACGAGTGTCCCGAGGATTGTGCTGGCACAGGCGGTAACAGTTTCGCCGGCGTCCGAGGCGTATCATCGTGGTGTCGCGTTCTACAAGGACGATCGCTACCGCGAGGCGCAGACCGAGTTTAATCGTGCGCTTGCGCTGCAATCGGATTATGAAGAGGCGAAGCAATTCCTCGAAAAGTGCAGGGCCAAGATCGCCGTCGAAGCTGCGGGTGCGGAGCCGGGGGCGGTATCCGTCTTCGAAACCTACGACCCGGAAAGCATTGCGGCGGGCGGTGAGTCACCGACTCTTTCTCCCGATGAACTCAAGCGGCTTCGCGTCAAGGAGTATCTCAAGTACGGGAAACTCTACTTGGAAAACCACCTCTATCCACAAGCCGTGGAAATCTATACCCATGTTCTCCAGTTGGATCGCGACAGTAAAGAGGGGAAAGAAGGTCTGCACGCGGCCTCTCTGGGGCAAAGCGCGGAAATCATGGAAGACGAGCTTCGCAATGTCGAAAAAGACAGCGACCTGATTTCGCGTTACATCTGGGAATCCAAGCAGCTTCCCGAGGGTGCCGATGCCAAGGGCATCAAGAACTATGTCTTCCGTGTCCCCGAAATTGAAGAGAACTACGAGGAAGAGCATGAAGAAACCAAGATGGAAATGGTTCTTCGCTCGCCGGTGAATATCGAGTTCGAGGATATTCACATCAAGGATGTCATGGAGTTCATTCAGGACAGCTTCGAGCTTAACGTCGTGATAGACAAGCGTGCCGTTGAGCCTGAACGCGAAGCGGTGACAACCACCGGCGTTCCGGGTGCCTTTGGTGCCCCCCCCGGTGGGCCGGGTGCCTTTGGTGCCCCGGGAGTGGGCGGAGGCCAGCGCGCACGGCGTGGCGGTGGCGGCGGCGGCGGTGGTGGTTTTCGTGCGCGACGTGGCGGTGACGGCGGCGGCGGCGGCGGCTTTGGCGGTCTGCGGGGCAGTGCCTTTGCGGGCACCGGCACCGGCATCGGCATCGGCCAAGGCGAGAGCCAGTTCAATGTCGAATCGGTGAATGACTTCTATGGTGCGAGAAGCGATGGGATGATCCCCTATATCAACCTGAAGGACGCGACGCTGGGCGATGCCTTGAAGGCCATTTTGCGGCCCCTTGGTCTCTCCTACTCCATAGAACCTGGGTTCTTGTTCGTCAGTAAGTCTACGATTATTCGTCGCGAATCCTTCGAGGATGTGGAAACGCGCTACTACGAATTACGGAATGCTGGCGCGGAAACACTCTTCAAAATCGTGCTGGGCTCCCTCGGCGGCGGTGGATTGAGTAGTGGCGGCGGTGGTGGTGGTGGTGGCTTCGGTGGTGGTGGCGGTGGTAGTCGTGGTGGTGGTGGCTTCGGTGGTGGTAGTAGCGGCGGTGGTTTCGGCGGCGGTAGTAGCGGTGGTGGCTTCGGCGGTGGCGGTGGCGGCTTCGGCGGTGGCGGTAGTAGCGGCGGTGGTTTCGGCGGCGGTAGTAGCGGCGGTGGCTTCGGTGGCGGTAGTAGTGGTGGTGGCGGCTTCGGCGGCGGCGGCGGTGGTCGCGGCGGCGGCGGTGGCGGCTTTGGCGGTGGTGGTGGTGGTCGTGGTGGTGGTGGTGGCTTCGGCGGCGGCGGTGGTCGCGGCGGCGGCGGCGGCGGTGGTGGAGATGTTACACAAATTCAGAATATCTCCCAGTTGTTCAGCACGATCAATGATGCCCAGGTTGGCGAAACGCCCGCGACACAATTTATCGTTGGTCTCGACGGTGCTGGCACCGGTACCGGTGGTCAGGGTGGTTTGGGCACGGGTGCGGGCGGCGGTGGCCGACGTGCTGCGGCGGGCGGCGGCGGCGGTGGCTTGAACGGCGCTGGCAATGGTGCCGGCCTCGGCGGCAACAGTTCGCTTGGCGGCGATGCCCCCATACTGACGTTGCTTCAGCGCCTTATCCCGGATGTCTATGCGCCTTCATCGGAAGAGCGGCTCTCCGACATGATCTATAATCCATCCAACAATATGCTCATCGTAACGAACACGCCCACGAATCTGGGCCTCTTTGAGGAACAGCTTGAACAGCTTGATGTTACTCCCAAGCAGGTGAGCATTGAGGCCAAGTTCTTGACGATTCGCGTTAACGACTTGGACAAGATCGGCTTCAAGTGGGATGTCAATGCGGAAAACAATTCGGGTGCGCGCCTTCCCACAGGACTCGAAGATTCCACCTATGAATATGACATTAACGGTGACAATGTCCTTGAGCAAATCAACCTGGATGAAAGGCCTGATGGCTCGAATTCCTTCAGCAATACACTCCGCGAGACGGCGGTCAACGCGCTGGTGAGTCCAGGACCCGCCAATACGACCTTCAGCCTCGTTTCGTCCATCATCGATAACGGCAGCGGCGACAGCCTCTCCCTTACCTTCGACTACTTGAATACGCTCGAAAACTCGGAGTTGTTGAGTGCGCCGCGGGTAACCACCATGAACCGCAAGCCAGCGGTTATCGTGGATTACACCACAGAGTACTTCCAGATCTTTTCCCAGTCGGGCGTTGTTGCCGGGAGTAACAGCGTCAACGGAACGACGCAGCCCGTGCTCACGAATAACTCCTTGTCCCTGCCCTTCAATTTTGGTATTGGCCTATCGGTCACGCCGCAGATTCGGGACAATGACCAGGTGCGTCTCTGGTTGAACCCGGAAGTTCGGACCCGGCTCGGAGAAAAGACCTTCATCAACACAAGCATTTCCGGTGACAATGAGATCGAGAATGTGACCACCTATCCGACCACGTCGTGGCAGGCGGTATGGACGAATGTAATCGTTCATGACGGCGACACCCTGGTTTTGGGTGGTCTGGTTCAAGACAAGTCCATCAAGTCTGAACAGAAGATGCCTTATTTCGCGGATATTCCGATTCTTGGCTACTTCTTCCGGGGCAAGTCCCGCGAAGTGTTGCAGTCGAGTTTGCTCATCTTTGTGACGCCGGATATCATTGACTCTACCGGCGCACGCTTCTTCGATCTGGCCTCGGCCGAATAGACACATGCTGTAGCAATCAGGAACGAACACGGACGGCTCCGCACGATGGGGCCGTTCGTTTTTTTTCGATATAGCCCAACCAAAAATAGCATAACCTCAAAGGTAAGTGTTCACGGGACCCCCAAAGGCTCCCCTCCTCGGAGGGACTGGGGGTGGGTTAATTCTCACCCAAACACTCAACCCACCCGTACCCCCCTTCAAGGAGGGAAAGCTAAAGACGTTGGCTCCGCCAACAAAAAACATGTCGTGAATGCTTGCCCTCAAAGGCGCAAAAAGAAAACACCGATAGCAGTTCAGATTGAGGGTATCGTTGATTGTAAGCATTCACGGCCTCCTGTATTTTTCATTTCAACCCGACACTATAAAATACGACTAATGGGTGCCACGGTCAAGCCCCGTAGGGCTTGCCCGTGCAGCAACTACGGAAACAAGAGGAACTTGCGGGTCTTATTGTTAGGAATATCGGTTCTTCCGATTTAAGGGTACGGTGTAGTTCAGAGCGACTTGCTTTGACTGTTTTTTTTCGTCGCCGTTGAGCGCAGAAGGTGCGTTCTATATCAGCCTGGGGCAACGCCCTGGGAAAACAGGTAGCCACAGGCCAAACAACAATACGCCTCAAAGCGTTAAGACCTTGAGCGCGACGGGCAGACATCCAAGCCGGATGTACGCTTAATCAGGAAGAACCCTTTTTCTATCTATGCGTCTTTTTCTATACAACCTTCTTCTTGGGCTTATTGCCCCGCCGGCCCGCTGGTGGCTTGGGCGGCATCCTGTGCATGCGCCCCTCATGGAACGATTCAGCCCGGCCATTCCTCAAGTCCCCGCTGGAGCGCTCTGGGTGCAGGTGTGCAGCCTTGGCGAGGCGAATGCCGCACGATCGCTGCTTGAAGCCCTGCGCATTGTCTTTCCCGATCAGGCTGTTGTCCTCACAGCGTCTACGGTATCGGGCTACGCGCGGTGCCAGGCACTCTACGGGGCCGACAACGTCGCTTGGTTTCCCTTTGATCAGCGCGCCACCGTACACCGATTTCTTGCGCGTCTTGAACCCGCTGCGCTCATTCTCTTTGAAACCGAACTCTGGCCCAACGTGCTGGACCAATGCCACCGCGCCAACATTCCGGTATTGCTCGCGAATGGACGTCTCAGCGACAAGCATCACCATCGCTATCAGCGTTACCGTTGGTGGTATGCTGCGCTCATTCAGGGCTTGGATTTCGCCTGCATGCAAGACGAGGTGTTTCGGGAGCGGCTTGTGGCACTGGGTGTGCCGGGTGACCGGGTAACGGTGACGGGCAGCATGAAGTTTGATGCCGTTCGCACCGCGATTCCCCCCCGGGAACGTAGTCGTTTGCGGCAGGAATGGGGCTTTCGGGAAGAGGATTCGGTGTTGCTTTTTGCCAGCACCCGCCCCGGTGATGAGGATCTGGCGTCGGCGTGCTGGGCAACCCTCCGGGAGGAGAATCCCCGCTTGAAGCTGGTCATAGCGCCCCGCCACCTGGATCGCGTGGACCAGGCCCTTGCCCCCTTTAGTGAGCCGGTTATCCGGCGAACGATGCTGCGGGCGGGGGAAGATGTGACGAATGCGCGGGTCTTCGTCTTGGATACCCTGGGTGAATTGGGTAACTTTTTCTCCCTTGCAAACGTGGTGGTGATCGGCGGAAGTTTCTATCCGGGCGTAAACGGGCACAATCCCCTGGAAGCGGCAGCGCTGGGGGTTCCGACGGTATTCGGACCCTACATGAGTAACTTTGCGCAGGCCGAGCGTGTTTTACTGGCTGCGGGCGGTGCGGAGCAAGTGGCCTGCCCTGAAGACCTCTATCTCGTGTTGAGCACCCTCCTCGCGGATCCGGCTAAGCAGCGCCAAATGGGTACGGCGGCCCGGCGGGCCGTATTGGAAAACCAGGGTGCCGTGGAAAAGACGGTCCTTTGCCTGAAAGACCTGCTACGGGACCGGGGTCCAAAAGAGAGTGACCCGAAGGACTGAAGCGACCGATACAACGCGAAATTCGACGCAGGGGGCTGCATCGTCCTCGTCTGCTCAGTGCGCCGCAATCTCGAATAGTTCCAAGCATCACCCACAATTGAATCAGGAGCACGCGGATAGCCCCGCCTGTTGAGGTGCCCCTGCATACCTTTGGTGAATGGATTGGGCACACCATACACCACGCTTCCGCGACAGAAGCGTGGGCGAGGCAAAAGTACTTGCGTCGATCTGGGGACAGCCCCGCCTGTTGAAGTGCCCCTGCATACTTTTGGTGAACGGGTTAGCCCCAATACGCACCACACTTCCACAACGGGGGCGTGGGCGAGGCAGTCCCCGCAATTCTCAATTCACCATTCAAACGCCGCGCAGTTCAATCAGGCGCTTGTTGGCGGCGGTGATGCCGTCCATTTCACTCATGATGCGTCCTTCATATTCGATACCGATGTAGCCGTGGTACTTGTGCTTGTCCACACAAATCTGGAGCATCTTCTCGAAGTCCACCATCTTCCGGTCTTTGTCCGTATGCTTGCCCGTCGTGGCATCGAAGTCATAACACTTGGCCGACAGCGCCTTCGCATAGGGCATGAGGGCGTCGATAGCTTCGTAGATATCCACATCCTCGGGAAAATTTCCAAAGTCCGGCAAGGTGCCGAAACGGGGATGATCCACCGCCGCCATCAACTTGTCCATCGCGTGGGGATAGGAGGACGGACCACCATGGTTTTCAATGATGACATTGATATTTTTCAGGTCGCCATAGTCACACAACGCATGAAATCCGGGCACGGAACGGTTGACAAAATCGTCCAGTTCCGCCGCGTTCTTTTCTGTGCCATGGGCCGCCCCGGCCCAGTTCATACGCACCGAGTGACACCCGAAATCAGCGGCATAGTCAATCCATTGCATATGGCGCTTCACCGCATCCGCGCACTTCTCCTTTTTCTTGTCCCCGATAGCGCCCTGCCCGTCTATCATGATCAGCAGGAACTTCACGTTGTTGGCGGCTGCATTTTTCGCCAGTTTATCCCGCCAGCTTTTCTCCGTGCTCGGCAACATGCCGCTCACCAATTCGATGGCCTCAATGTCCCAGGTATCCCGGGTCAACTTGGGCATATCGAGCATGGGCATTTTGTCCTCGCCCACACCTATCGTGCGGTGCAGCGACCAACCGGCCAGTGATATGCCATATTGGCGTTTCTTGCGCCGGGACCTGGCGAAGGCCTGGCCTCCGAAGGTCAACGCCGCAGCCCCGGCAGCCGTTTGTTTCATAAAGGTTCGACGGGTCGTGGATCGGTTCATTGATATGTGCTCCATGGTGTTTGACGGGGATTTGCGTAAGAAATATAGTCTAAGCCAAGACAGGGCTGGTTTTCCAATCAGTCTGGCCCGGCGCGAACGGTGACACCTCCGCCGCCCTGTGGACAAGGTGGACGGAGTGGACTTGGTGGACGGCGGCGTTGTCCACCAGCTTGCCACATGACTTTTCCGACCCGTTACGGCTAGTATAGAACCAAAGAATCTGACGCCCAGAAAGGACACTCCGTGATCACGCGCCTCCCCATCCTCCTCAGCCTCGTTGGTTTCATCACCACATTCGCCGCTCACGCCGACACCACAACCACCACCATCTACACCTCCGGCACGGAGGGCTATCACACCTTCCGCATACCGGCCATCATTGGCACGCCCAACTACGTGCTGGCTTTCGCGGAGGGGCGCCTGGGCGGCCAGGGCGATTCGGGGGACATCGACCTCGTGGTAAAACGCAGCAACGACGGTGGGGCAACCTGGTCGGGCCTGAGCGTCGTCCTCCACGAAAAAGGATACACCTGTGGCAATCCCACGCCCGTCTGGGACCGCGACACAAAAGAATTGATCCTGGTCCTGACCAAAAACCGGGCCGATTCCCATGAAGGGCGTATCCTCACCGGCGATGATCCGCCCCGCACGGTATGGCTCACCCGTAGCAAGGACGAAGGAGCCACCTGGTCCGCGCCGGAAGACATCAGCGCGACGACACGAAAAGACGACTGGCGCTGGTATGCCACCGGTCCCTGCCACGGCATCCAGCTTCGTTCGGGCCGACTTCTTATCCCGGCCAACCATTCCAACAGCCCGGACCACAAGGATTGGTTCTCCCACGTCATCTACAGCGACGACCACGGCAAGACGTGGGCCATTGGCGGCATCCATCAGGAATACACCAACGAATCCACCGTGGCGGAATTGGCCGATGGGCGGATTTATCAGAACATGCGCAGCTACCGGCAAGAAAACCGACGCCGGGTCTCCTACAGTTCGGACGGCGGACTCACTTGGACTGATGACACCACGGATGATGCCCTGATCGAGCCAATCTGCCAAGCGAGCGTGTTGACCTTCACCCCGGAGGACACGGAGTATTTGCTCTTCTCCAACCCCGCCAGCAAGGGCCGGAATAAGATGACCGTGCGCCTCAGCACCGATGGCGGCGCCACGTGGCCGAGCGCCCTCGAACTCTACAGCGGACCCAGCGCCTATTCGGATCTGGTTATCCTTCCCAACGGTGACATCGGCTGTCTCTACGAACGCGGTGATAAGAATCCCTACGAGAGCATCGTGCTCGCACGCATTGAGCCGAAGCAACTGGAACCAGGCAGCAAATAATCGGGTACAATGGGAGGGACGGACCCATACCCGTCATTCCCACGAACGTGGGAATCCAGAACACTGCGAAGACAATGTTCGCCTCAATATAAAAAATGCGTCGGGTGCCACGGTCAAGCCCGGTAGGGCTTGCCCGTGTCGAGACATGGAGATCTAGAGAAAATTGATGTCTGCGTTACGTAAAATGGCCGTAAGCGTTCACAGGCTCATAAGGGACTGACACGGACCAAGCACCTCCGGTATGCACAGCGGTGTACGATTTTATCACGGAACCTTGTGGAAGCAAGGCACTCAAAGGTCCGTGGCTGTCCCGACGTTGGCGAAGAAATCTGTGGATCTTCCGCCAACGACGGGACAGCCACGCCCGTTAACGTACTTGCCCTTGAGCCAAGAGGATACGTACTATTTCGTGTTAACGAAAATAATCTACGTTGTTCGGGGCGTGTCAGTCCCCGAGCTTTCCCGTGAATTCTTACGGAATACCTAAGCCCCTTTGCCTCAGAACCTGGAGTAGACGGTGAACGCTTACAAATGGCCCTTTCACGGGCAAGGTACTATCGTCCCTTGTTCGTGGCACCCGTGGTAACCTTTGCGTGCCAAACAAAAAAAACTCACGCAAAGGCGCGAAGGCGCAAAGAAACATCTCACCACGAAGATATGAAAAGAAATCTGTCGAACGATACAAATTGGGTTGTGGGCGAAGCTCACGTTGGAATAGATGCCTGTCATAATTTCGATGGCAGTTCTCGTTAGTATGAAGAAATATCGCGGTGCGCCGCAAACTAGAAAGAAGGTATTCATGCGAAAGCTCCTGCTGGGCGCAATCCTCCTCACCGCAACATTCTCCGTCCACGGGCAATCGGCGGACTATTTCTTTGTGTCGCCAACAAGCAAAGCGGCTGTTGCGCCGACAGGCCCCGTGTCTGCAAGCGCCCTCGCTGCCATGCTCGGGGAAGACTACCCGCGTTTTTCCATCGACACCTATGCCGGGCAAAACAACGCCCTGAAACAAGCAAGCATCCGGCCCGAATTACAGGTGGCTGTGGGCGCGATGCTGGACTGGGCCGACACACCGATCTTCGATCAGCCAACCCTGCGCAACGGTGTTTATCATTGGCGTGCCAATATCCAGTCCGTGGATGCCACCGCCCTGCGCCTGAAGATCGATCTGAGCGGTCTCCGCCCCGACGACACCGTCTGGGTCATCGACACCCACGCCAACCGCGCCTTCGGTCCCTATACCCTTGCCGACACCGAGAGCAACGGACGCTGGCTCGCCACCACCATGGGCGACAACGCCGTCTTGTGGGTATGCACCGCCGAGGCCTCTCCCCCCGATGTCACGGTATTGGCCCTGTCCCACCACTATGAATCCATGGTGCCCAAACAGACCAACCCCTGTCCCATTCCCGCCGACTGTATCACGAACACGGCATTGACCCAAGTCAGCACGGGTATTGGGCTGCTCAGCATTACCCATGAAAACGGGGCCGCCTTCAGTTGCTCCGGGGCGCTCATCAACAACGCCAATACAGAAACCCTGGAAGCCTATTTCCTCACGGCGGACCACTGCTTTAACGGGTCCGACTCCACCATTTTCGCCTCGGCCCTTGAGGTCGTGTGGGATTTTCGCGCCGACGGCTGTGATGGCGCCGACCCGGCCCCGTCGCTATTACCCCGCAGCACGGGCAGCGCCTTTCTCGCGAACAGCACAACCCTGGACGGTGTGCTGCTCCAATTGGATAGCGTACCCGTGGATACCCGGGGCCGCGCCTACATCGGCTGGGACACGCGTGTTCCTGTCGTCGGCGAGAGCGTCGTGGGTCTCCATCACCCCAGCGGGACGGCCATGAAAGAGAGTATCGGAACGGTCAATCAGATCAACGTAAGCGACAGTACCGGGCAAAACAAAACCGAACTTTCCTGGTCCGAAGGCCTTACCGAACAAGGCTCTTCCGGCTCGCCGTCCATGTTCAACGACGACAACTTCCGTATCTTCGGCATGTTGAGCACCGGCAACCAACAGTTTTGCAACAGCTCGGCGGCACGCCTGGACCAATATTCCAATTTTCGCGAGTTCTTCAACCAGATGGGGGGCTTCCTCGTGGACGTCACCCCGCCCAGCGCCGGCACCAGCACCTACAGCCAGAACAACGCCGGTGCTCAAACCCTTACCGGTTGCCTCCAGGACGCAGCCAATTCAAGCGTTAACGCCGGTGATCTCCTCGTCGCGGGCCTCGCCCTGATGACCATGGCCGCATGGCGTGGTTTTAGAGCGCGTCCATAAGGAGCTTGGGCATCCTGCCCGAGACAAAGTGTACGTTGCTCAGCCAATCCCGCAAGGCACCCTTGGGGAGACTTTATGAAGTTCACGTGCTGCGCGTAAACACAACAAACCCGGTCTCTCCAACGGAAAGACCGGGGCCATCTGCATCGCTGAGTTCAACCGCTAAAAACCATTCATCGGTCGGTTGTAGCGGCCAAAGGTCTTTGCACTGTCCCGTGTCATGGGAAATTTCTCGTCGGGATACCGCAAAAAGTTCACGTGCCCGTCCATGTACAGCACATTGCCGCCGCCGGGAATATGCGCGAAATCATACACGTTCGTGGAAATGTGATCCCAAATCACCGGAACCGTGCTCTGGGACTGGGCGCTGGCCGCCGCATTGTTGATATCGGTAATAAGGAAGCGCTCAATGCCCTCCCGGAAGCGGAGCATGGTGTTGCCACCACCCGCCTGGGAGCCTGCGTTTACGCCACTCACGACAAAGTCTTCATCGCTCTGAGCACCGTTGCTCGCCACATTCGCCAAGGCAAGTTCACCCCAGGGCGTGCCCATGAACTCCGCCTCTTCAAATCGTCCGCCAGGACCCGTCCCGTCCGTACCGATGAGTCCGGTCACCGCGGACAATCCCAGAATGTTCTCGTCCTCCAGAAGAAGCCAGCCCGTGTAGTCGAAGGGCTCCTTGACCAACTCGCAGGGTTGCACGATGCCATCATCGTTGCCCTTCGCGCCGTCATAGCGTTCCAGGGCGCTTGCCTCGCCCGGCCAGGAAGGGCACCACACAAGATTCACGTCCGTGAGATACTCAGGGATGAGCAGCTCACCATCGAAAATCATCGTGTCGCTCAAGCTAAGACCGTCGCAGTTCCAGGTTTTACGCGGCGGGAATTTCTCGCCCGGCGACTCATTGGCGTACATTTTGAACACAACGCCCATCTGTTTCAGGTTATTCTGGCAGGAGGCGCGGCGGGCCGCCTCCCGGGCACGTGCTAACGCGGGCAACAAGATTGCCGCCAGAATTCCGATGATGGCAATAACCACCAGTAATTCAATGAGGGTAAAACCGCTTCTCTTGTTCATGAGCTTCTTCCTCTCGCCTGGCCTCAGGCATTAGATAAATGATACTTTCGCAACCCAATCAGAACATGCTGTCAGCTTAGATTGATTTCGGATACGATAATTGCCGTTAGTTCATCTAGCTTAACAAAAGGGTGGGTGTCATTGCAAACAGGGCAACTACAAGGCCCAGTCGTGCCGCCCGATCCCAAAAAGGCGAGTGCCAACGAGTCCTGACGGGTTCGTGCGTTGACGCAGAGCAAGTGCCGCCCGATACCAAGGATGGCACGGTTGCGATGCGTGCGCAAGGTGCTTTGGCAAAACTGAGGGGCCATGGCTCCAAGCGCACGAACCCTCGTACCTCGGGATCGTGCGGCTTGTGCCAAGCTAAATCATAGTTAATCCCCCGGCTCTGCCGGTGAGAATTCATCAGGCTCTGCCGTTCCGGCGTTAGTTGTTGGCATTCATACACTGCGCGGTGTGTGCCATGTTGTTTTAGTCCCGTAGGGACGACATATCGTAGCCCAGGTGTGAGCGAAGCGAACC
>JAJRPE010000293.1 GCA_024280935.1 Candidatus Hydrogenedentota bacterium | reverse complement strand
ACCCATGTGGACTGGCATGAAAAGCGGGTTCTGATGAAGGTGGCCTTCCCCGTGGATGTGCTGAGTCATCGGGCCACCTACGACATTCAATACGGCACGATTGAGCGGGCCACCCATGGGAGCCGCGAACATGAAAAGGCCCGTTTCGAGGTCACGGCCCATCACTGGGCGGACCTGTCGGAAGGCAACTACGGCGTGAGTCTCCTCAACGATTGCAAGTACAGCTACGACATCAAAGACAGCACCATGCGCCTGTCCCTGCTTCGCGCACCGGTCCATCCCGATGAGCAGGCCGATCAAGGCGAGCACGAGATGGTCTACGCCCTCTATCCCCACGGCGGCGACTGGCGCAATGGCACCGTGCAGCAGGGTTACGAGTTAAACGTGCCGCTTATCAGTATGGCGTTGGAAGGAAAAGGCGATGCCAAGGTAGCGTCCTTTGCCAGTGTGGATGTAGACCACGTCATCGTGGATGCCGTGAAGAAGGCCGAGGATTCCGATGCGCTCATTGTTCGGTTGTATGAGGCCTACGGTCAGCGTGGTGATGTGGCGCTGACCTTTGCACAAACCCCGAAGTCGGTTTCGGTATGTGACATGATGGAAGAAAACGATGTGACGGTGAAGATCAAGGGGAACGAGGTGCCCTTGTATTTTACGCCTTACGAGATTAAGACGCTGAAGGTGGTGTTTTGAGGCGTTGCTGCCTTACTCCGGGAGAGCCGGAAAAAACAAGGTAAGCGTTCACCGTTCCCTTACCAGGCGATTGTCTCTGGAAAGAAGCGCTGTATCAGACCTTCGTAGTAGGGGCGCAGCGCCGATATGTCGGGCGGCGCATCACTCTTGGTGTAGAGGTCGTAGGGGTTGAAGGCGCGAACCCACCGAAACATCGCCCGGTCATGGTCGTTCATCAGGTAGTCGTAGGCCTTTTCCCGATGGGCCGCGTAAAAGGAGTGGTAGCGAATCATGTAAAGCGCCTCTTCGGGGAGGTGCGCTTTCACCACCTGGTAAAGATACTCGTCATGGCCCCAGGATATGTGAACCTGATCGAGGCCACCATTTCGCGCATATATACCACACTCCGTGGTCAACTTCGGATTGGCGGTGTCGGGGTTTTCGGCGAAAAACTCGGGGTACACAATCTTGTCGGAAAAGGCGCAGCCCACGGGAAAGGTATCCCCCACCACCGCCCACTGGGCTTCGCCGTAAAGACACAGCACCTTGCCAAGATCATGGATCAGGCCTGTAAGGATAAACCAATCGGGATGACCATCTTTTCGGATGCCCTCGGCCGTCTGCAAGAGGTGTTGGATCTGGGACATCTCCGTGTCGGGGTCACTGTCGTCCACGAGGGTATCGAGAAACTCCATGGCCTCCCAAATGCCCATCGTGCCATGTTGACCGGGCGCAAATTTCGCCTTCTTCTCCTTCACCAGCGCCAAGGTCTGGCGCTCGTGGTTGATGCGGTAAAACTCGCGGACCGTGTCCCGGGCAGGGTCGTCGTAGTTTCGAAAGGCATCCTTCGCCTTGCCATCTGGTTCGTAGTCTGTCTCGGGATAGCGCTGCTCGAGATCGGCTTCCCAAGCATCTTCCACCCCGTGATTGTAGTTTATGTCATGCATTCGTCATTGCTCCCGTGTGGGACGCAGTGTACCATCAATTGAACAGGCACAACAGTCGAAACAGACGGGCATCGCCCACAACCCAAGACCGTCATCCCCGCGAACGCGGGGATCCAGTAGTGACTTGGTGTTATTCTGCGCGTTTTGGATTTCCGCGTTCGCGGGAATGACGTGACACGTTCTCGGTCTTTTTTTGCCTTCCCGGAGAAATAGGCACTAGAGTTTTGGAAACACCGATTTTCACACAAACCTCATATATGAATACAAACTGTTGCATTTCTAACAATCTTGTGGTAGGATACCTATGGACAAGCCGCCGATTCGCTCACGATAGAAGGAGAACAGCCAATGCACGCCATGGGACTACTGAAACAACGCCGTTTTGCGCCCCTTTTCTGGGTGCAGGCCCTGGGGGCTTTCAACGACAACGTCTTCAAGAACGCCCTCGTTATCCTGGTCACCTTCAAGTACATGGGCCTGGCCGGGCTTGATGGCTCGCAGACTGTGGCACTGTGCGGCGGACTATTCATTCTGCCTTTTTTCCTTTTTTCCGGGCTGGCGGGCCAGATGGCCGACCACTGGCCAAAATCCAAACTGATTCCCTGGATTAAGTTCGGGGAAATCATCATTATGATGCTGGCCACGGTGGGACTTTTCACCGAGCATCTAGCCCTCCTCCTTTTCGTGCTGTTTCTCATGGGTGCCCAATCGTCCTTCTTCGGTCCCATCAAGTTTGGCATTCTTCCCGAATTGCTGGACGAGAGTGACCTCGTCGGCGGCAACGCCCTGGTGGAGATGGCAACGTTCCTCGCCATACTTCTGGGCACCCTGACCGGCGGAATTTTTATTGCAATGGACGGGGGGGCGTGGTGGGTCAGCGCCACCGTGTTGACCATAGCGCTCGTGGGCTGGCTGGTCACCTTTCGACTGGCCCCCACGCAAGCCACCAATCCTGGCCGCGCAATAAACTGGAACCCGGCATCTTCCACATGGAGCATTCTTCAACAATCCATGAAAGAACGCAGTATTTTTTTGCCCATTCTAGGCATCTCCTGGTTTTGGTTCCTGGGTGCCAGCCTACTGGCCCTCTTTCCCGCCTTCTCCTCGGATGTCCTCGCCGGAAACGAACACCTCGTCACCTTCTTCCTTGCGCTGTTCTCCATCGGTATCGGGATGGGTTCCATGCTCTGCGAACGCCTTTCCAAGGGCAAATTAGAACTTGGCCTCGTGCCCATCGGCTCCATCGGCATGACTATCTTCACGCTGGACCTCTTTCTGGCGGGCACACCGAGTATAGACGGGGCCTTCACCTTGAAGGCTTTTCTATCCGAATGGGCGGGCCTCCGCATCAGCCTCGACATACTTCTCCTGAGCGTCTTTGGCGGCTGCTTTATCGTTCCTCTCATGACCATGATTCAGCAACGATCCGACCCCGCACGCCGGGCCTCCGTTATTGCGGGCAGCAACATTGTGAATGCCTTTTTCATGGTATTGTCGGCGGTTTTCCTAATCGTGCTGCAAAAAGCAGGCCTTTCCATCCCCGGAATTTTTGCCGTTCTGGCCGTTATGAATGCCGCCATCGCGATCTACATCTATACGCTCATTCCCGAGTTCATGTACCGGTTGCTCTGCTTCCTTCTGGCGAACGTGCTTTACCGGCTACGCATCGAAGGCCAGGAACGCATCCCCGAGGAAGGCCCGGTGGTCCTCGCGAGCAACCACGTCACCTTCGTGGATTGGATGCTGATCGCTGGGGCGTGCCGCCGTCCCGTGCGCTTTGTTATGCACTACAGTTTCATGAAAATTCCCGTCGCCCGGTGGATCTTCAAGGGAGCCGGGGTTATCCCCATCGCCTCGCAGAAAGAATCCCTCACGACGCTCAAGGCGGCCTTTGACACCATCTCCGAGGCCCTGGAAAACGGCGAGGTGGTTTGCATCTTTCCCGAAGGTCAGATTACACGCGACGGCAAGTTCAACGAATTCCGGGCGGGCATCGAACGCATTGTTCAGCGGAACCCCGCGCCGGTCGTCCCTATTGCCCTCACCGGACTCTGGGGCAGCTACTTCAGCCGCGAACGGGGCAAGGCCATGAAGGGCAACCCCCTCCGCTGGCTCTGGGCGCGGGTGGATTTGCAAGTCGGTGAGGCTATCCCGTCGGAAGATGTGACTGCCGAAGGGGTAAAGGAGCAAGTGACCGAACTCCACGGTGGGGATAAGGCACCTGCCGACAACAAGGAAGATGCAAGGGAAAAGGAAAAAGAAAAAGAAACGGAAAAAGAACCCACCACATAAACTCCGTACCGCCCAAAAACAACTGTCTGGGTGCCACCCTCACACGGAGGAGCGAAGCGGGGGAGTTTGCGGGTGCGGGCAACAGGAGTACCTCAACGCCAGGAAGTGAGGCCTCTGGAGCATTGCAACAAACGCTACATCCCAACTGATGGCCCAAGACACCTCCCGCGAACCCGCACCCGCAAACTTAGCCGGGAACCGGCTGCGTGTGAGGGTGGCACCCTCACGGTGGCTTTTGTAATACTTTGGCTTACTGAGTTCCAGCCGCAAGACAATCCAAGCGGGGCCTCTATGACCAATCCACCTCATCGAAAAACAAGAGAGACCTTCAATACGCCGGGTGAGGCCCACGAACTCACGTTCACCTGCTTCAAATACCAGAAGTTTCTGACCAAGGATCGAACCCGGCAGTACGTCATTGATTCCTTGAACCGATCTCGGAAAAAGTACGCATTCGACATCTGGGCCTACGTCATCATGCCCGAGCACATACACCTCCTCATCTTTCCAACGGAGGAAGAGTACGATGTCTCGAAGATATTGAAGTCGGTTAAGTCATCGGTAGCGAAAAAGGCCATGAACTACCTTCGCAGCCACAATCCAGAAGGCCTGAAGTATCTGGCTACGGGATATGCGACCCAACCATACACATTTTGGATGGAAGGTGGCGGATATGACCGCAACGCTATCAAGAAAGAAACGGTGGACTTCATGGTGAACTATATCCACAACAATCCCGTTCGCCGGGGCTTGGTGGAACAAGCAGAGGACTGGCGCTGGTCGAGCATGCAGGAACACCTGAATCCAGGGACTGGCCCGCTACGGTTGGACTTGGACTCCTACCCATATTGACCAACTCACAAGTTGAGAATCTGCATTCCTGGCAACCCCGTATCCACCAAGACAACCGCCTGGGTGCCACCCTCACACGGAGGAGCGAAGCGGGGGAGTTTGCGGGTGCGGGGCATCAAGACTACCTCAACGCCAGGAAGTGAGACCGCAGGAGCATTGAAACGTGCGTCACGCTCCAACTGATGGCCAAGACACCTCCCGTAAACCCACACCCGCAAACTTAGCCGGAAACTGGCTGCGTGTGAGGGCGGCACCCTTGACGGTTTCTTTGATGAATCAGGGGCAACCCTCGTTCCAGAACTCGACATTGTCCATGGAGTGTAGTACTGTATACGGCATCAAATACAGGGAGAAACTACGGTTCCAAGAGGAGAATTGGATCAATGAAAAACCAACACCATGCCGTGCGCGTGCTGTGTGCGCTGGGCCTTATGCTGCTTGCCGCCATCACCGTACAGGCCAAAGAAGGAACGACCATGGGCATTGAAGTCAGCCCCTATGGCACCACGAAAGACGGCATTGCGGTCAACCAGTATGCCTTGACCAACCAGAATGGACTCAGGGCGGTCCTTATCGAGTTTGGTGCGATCATGGTGTCGTTCGAGACCCCCGACCGCGATGGAAAGATGGCCAACATTAATTTAGGCTGTCCCGACTTGGCGGGCTATGAAGAGGACAGTCCTTACTTTGGTTCTGTTGTGGGCCGTTGCGCAAACCGCATCGCCAAGGGCAAGTTTACGCTGGACGGCACGGAATACACGCTGGCAACCAACAACGACGCCAACCACCTCCATGGCGGTGTCGTTGGCTTTAACAAGGTCGTGTGGCGGTCAGAGGGCTTTACGACGGCGAATGGTGTAGGTGTCAAGTTTACCTACCTCAGCAAAGACATGGAAGAAGGCTACCCCGGCAACCTGACGGTGGTCATGAAGTACACCCTGAGCAACGACAATACCCTCAGCTACGACTACAAGGCGATAACGGACAAGGCCACCGTGGTCAACCTTTCCCAGCACAGCTACTGGAATCTGGGTGGTCATAGTGCGGGCACCATCCTCGATCACGAGCTGATGATCAACGCCGCAAATTGCACCCTCACCGACGAAACGCTCATTCCCACCGGAGAAATTACACCCGTAGCGGGGACACCCCTGGATTTTACCAAAGCAACGGCCATCGGGGCGCGCATTGATCAGGTAGAGGGCGGCTACGACCTCAATTTTGTGCTCAACGATACCTCGACCAAGCTCCACCATGCGGCCACGGTGTCCGATCCCAAATCGGGCCGGGTCATGGAAGTACACACGACGGAACCGGGTATCCAGTTCTATTCTGGCAATTTCCTCGACGGGAGCTTCGAGGGCATGGATGGCATCATCTATCCCCAGCACAGTGGCTTCTGCCTGGAAACCCAACACTACCCGGACAGCATTAACCAACCTCAATGGCCCTCTGTGATACTCAGGCCCGGCGAAACCTACCGCCACTACACGGTGCATACTTTTACCGCGAAGTAGGCGACTGCGCAGCGCACTTCATGCCAGGCAGGCTCCAACGGAGTCTGCCTGGTTTTCTACTTCCACGAAACTCAGGGGGCTGAGGTACGTGCTGGACAAGTAGGAGGTTAGCATTTCTGACTACCATTCGCCGGGCAGACAAGAAGTCATCATGACTGACCACCATTCGTCGGAAAAGGCTGTAAAACCGGCAACGCTCCCTTCGATTGCCATGATCGCTCCCTGGCCAAGGGGAATGGTATCAACGCCTTACAAAGGCAATGGCAATTGCGGCACAAATCTTGCACACTAGTGTCCATTACGCATCAGGTGTGCGGAGCCGAAGATTTTGGAAACAGGCCGAATTAGAGGAGCAATGATGAAAATGAAGGACATGATAGGGCGCTGTATAACGCCGAGGCATGCGATGGTTTGTATCTTGGGACTGCAAGCTGTGTGCTTGGGATCGGCGCAAGCCTTGACGATAAATCTGAATGATGTCGGCGGTGTGACGGCGGGGTCTATCGCAGAGGCAGGATTTCAAGAGGCCGCAGCCCTCTGGGAAGGCTTGTTTTCGGATAACGTTACCGTAAATATTGACGTGGGTTTCTCCTCGTTGGGTGCGGGCATACTCGGGTCCACAGGCAGCACGCAGGGTACGGTTGACTATACGAGCACCCGCAACGCGCTGCTTGCCGATGTCACTTCGGTGGGCGATAGCATCGCGACGAGCAACCTGCAAGGTGGCTCGAGTTTCGACACGTACTTTAACTTCACGTCGGACAATCCGAATGGTGTTGGAAGCGCGACGAGGTATTTGGACAATGACGGTGGCGCAAACAACACCAATGTCCAGATGACCTTGGCCAACGCACGCGCTTTGGGACTTTTCGCAGCGACCGACAGTACGGTTGATGCCACCATTCAGTTCAACAGCGACTTTAGTTTTGATTTTGATGGTTCCAATGGCATTGCCGCCGGATTCTTTGATTTCGTGGGCGTTGCTGCCCACGAGATCGGACATGCCCTCGGTTTTGTCAGTGGCGTTGATGTCCTTGATTACAATGCAGCCAACGTCGGATTTTTCAATGACGACGAATTTCGTTCCACCACACTGGATCTTTTCCGCTACTCCGAGTTGAGCGCGGGTGCAGGGGTGCTCGATGGATCTGTTGACGGTAGCGACAGGTACTTCTCCATCGACGGTGGCTCAACCAACTTGGCTTTTTTTTCGGAAGGCCGCAATCTAGGGGACGGCAACCAGGCAAGCCACTGGCGTGATAATTTGGGCATTGGTATCATGGACCCCACCGCCGCACCCGGTGAGTTTCTATCCATATCATCCCTTGACCTCTTGGCCTTCGATGTCATTGGTTGGGATTTCAACAGCCAGGCACCGATTCCGGAACCCGCCACGATGACGCTGCTGGGCATCGGTCTGGTCGGCTTGGCCTATCGCCGACGCCGTCAGGCATAAGTAGACCTTCACTAATTTAAGAACTCCGGCCCCAGGATACTTGGTATCCTGGGGCTTTTTATTTGTGCGCCCGGCAAGGGTGTGTTCATCGCGAGGTGGAATCTGAAGGAAGCCGTAGGCAAAGCGCTGGCCCAACGAACAGAAATCGCATAAGAGATGGTCATGCTGGATAAGAAGGCAAATTATATTCAAAGTCCGATGGCTGCACGGAAAGTGGCACAACGAGCTTGGATGAACGCCCAGACGAAATACACCTTCCGATAGTGGACGTTTGAAATGGGCGTGCAGCCATCCAGACTTGGCGTGGTATACTGTCGATACAATTTGGGAAAAAGGAACTATCATGAATGATCTCGAAGCGCTTAAATTACAAGTACTCGCTCTTCCCGCCGCAGATCGGGCTTCGCTCATTGAGGATATACAGGCCAGCTTTGATCCCAAGGTGCAGGAGACGGTGGATAAGGACAAGGCGGATGAAATTGAACGACGCAGAAAAGCATACCGCGAAGGTCGGGTCGGCACCGTGACCTTGGAAGAATCACGGTAAGCATTCGCGCACCAGGTCACGGGTGCCACCCTCACACGAAGCCGGTTTCCGGCTAAGTTTGCGGGTGCGGGTGCGCGGAAATTCTCTTGCCCCGCAACGTGGGCTGATAACGTGTGTCGGGAGCCTCATTCAGTTTTTCTTGTTGGCGTGACGCGCGCCCCGATGACCCGCACCCGCAAGCTCCCCCGCTTCGCTCCTCCGCGTGAGGGTGGCACCCATATGCGTTTTTCAATGCTGCCAAGCGACGCTATAAACTCGGAACGCTTGGGGCGTGATGGATGGCAGTCTTCCCCCTAACGCGCCAGGTCTTCCAGTTGCACCGCGCCGAATTGTTCTTCGCAGAGGGCGCGGTAGGGGCCGTCTTCGTTGAGGAGGCCATCGTGGGTGCCTTCCTGGACAATCCGGCCGTCTTCAATCACCACCACCCGGTCACAATCGATGATGGTGGCGAGACGGTGGGCGATGACCAGGGTCGTGCGACCCTTCATGAGATGCTCCAGCGCATCCTGAATGATGTTTTCCGCGTGAGAGTCGAGGCTGGAGGTGGCCTCGTCCAGGATGAGGATTTCCGGGTCGCGCAGGAAGGCCCGGGCAATACTCAGGCGCTGCTTCTGTCCGCCGCTGAGGGTGACACCCCGCTCGCCGATAGTCGTGTCATAGGCTTCGGGCAATTCCGAAACGAATTCGTCCACATGGGCCATGCGCGACGCTTCAAGCATGTCGGCCTCGGTCGCACCGCGACGCCCGTAGAGTATATTTTCCCGCACGGTGCCATCGAAGAGGATAGCGTCTTGCATGACCATGCCGATTTTCTCGCGGAGGGAGTGCTGGGTCACCTCGCGAATATCCTGGCCGTCAATGCGGATAGCCCCGCTGTCCACGTCGTAAAAACGGGGCACCAGCTTGATGAGGGTGCTCTTGCCGCCACCCGAACGCCCCACAATCGCCAGGGCTTCGCCAGGTGTCACCGTCAGTGTAATTCCCTGAAGGACGGGCTGTCCGTCCAGATAGGAGAAATGCACGTCGTCAAAGGATATCCGGCCCTCGGTCAAGAGCAGGGGCGTGGCATTGGGCAGGTCGGCGATCTCCGGCTCCACATCGAGGAGTTCGAAGACCCGGTCCATGCCCGCAAGCTGCATCTGCACGGCGGCGGAGGCATCGGCCAAGCGGCGCGTGGGCAGATAGAGATGGGATAAGAAGCCGCTGAAGGTCACGAGAGCACCTGGTTTCAACGAACCATGGATCACCAGGTAGGTGCCAAAACAAATGACGACGACGGGACCGATCATGGTGAAAAATTCGCCGAACTGAAACATTGACACGTGAATCCGCACGCGCTTCATGATCTCCGTGAAATAGGCCCGGTGTTCTCGAAAAAAACGAAGTCGCTCAGTCCGTTCGCGAACGAAGGCCATGACCACCGGTTGGCCCATGAGTTTTTCATTGATTTCGCCGGAGAGATTCGACATTTGCGATTGAACATTTCGGGAAGCTACGCGCAGCTTTGGATTCAGCACGCCAAAGACTATCGCGTACATGGGCAACGTAAAAAGGCTCACCGAAGCGAGTTGCCAGTTCCAGAAAAATAGCCCCGTCACGACGCTGACCAGAAATATAAGGTCCACACCCACCGACATGACCCCACGATCCAGGATGCCCTGGGCAATATTGATATCGTTGGTCAGGCGCGAGGTCGTGGCTCCGGTGCGCTGCTTCGCATGGTAGGACAGGCTCAACTTCTGTACGTGGGCATACAGGTCGTTGCGAATATCGAAGATGGTACGGTTGCCCGCCAGCTCCGCCCAGTACGAGCGGTAGTAGGAAATAGGGATACGCCCGATGAAAACGGCAAAGAGGATGCCCACCACCTGGAAAAGACGGGTCATCTTTTCCTCGTCGGGAATTTCCGCGAGGATAATATTGTCCACCACATACCCAAGCGCATAGGGGATCAGCAACGCGAGCGTGAACTTCACGACACCCGTCAGTACGGACCCGAGGATATAGGGCCAATAGGGGCGCGCATAGCGGAGAAAGCGCCAGAATGTGGGGGAACCAAGCTTCATGGAGGCGGTAGTATAGCACGTGCTTCGGTGGATAGTTGACAGTTGATGGTTAACAGTTGGCGGTCACTGAGCGCTGAGCAGGGTGCCGTGATCAGTCACGTAGCCCGTTCGCTGTCAACCATCAACTTGTCAGCCGTCAATTGCTAAAACGCTTCCTCCCGCAACAGCCCATAGAGCAATCGGTCCGTGAATTTGCCATCTTTACAAATGGCCTCGCGAAGACATCCTTCCAAACGAAAGCCCGCCTTCTCCAGCACCTTTCCCGATGCGGGGTTCCACCCGAATTGGCACGCTTCAAGCCGATGAAGGTCGAAGGTCTCAAAAGCATAGGGGATAACGGCCTTGACGACTTCGGTCATATAGCCTTGGCCCCAGAATGCCTCGCCGAGCCAATAGCCCAGTTCGGCCGTCCGCTCATGGATGCCCTCCCGAGGGTGGACCCCAATCCCCCCCGCCAAATTACCGCCGATTTCGATAGCGATATGCATGTACGGTGCATCGTCACCGCTCCGCGCATTCAGCCAGCACTCCGCATCAGACACCGTATAGGGCGATGGATAGATGTTGGTCATGTTGCGCGCGATTTTCGGGTTGTTGGCAATACGCACCAGCGCCGCTTTGTCGTCCATGCACCACGGGCGCAGCAGGCATCGGGCCGTCTCAATTTTCACGGGATAGTCCTTCGGGGTTGGTGGAGCAGGGTAGTGAGAATATATCTACTACCGCTCAATGCATACCCTTCGGACCGTGGCGAGCCAGACCAGCGGCGCCCCGCCTTTCGCCATCTCGGAATCAAGTATCTCCCAAGCCTTGAGCGTTGCGTACCGGCGCTCGTAGTATTCCCGGAACTCGTCCGGTTTTATATTGCGCTGCCGGTTAGCATAATACGCTTCAGGAATGATTTTTTCTTCGTTCCATGTAGTGGACCAGCGCTTCCTGCCAGGGCCGCATGACGTAGCCTGAAGCCTCGGTGAGACTCGTCGTATCCAAAACGGAGTAGTAGGGCCGATCCGCTTTCGTGGGGAATTCGTCGCTTTTGCACGGCTTCACGGGGGTCTTTGACCCGGCGAGATCCAAGAAGGCCTGGGCAAACTCAAAACGGTTGCATGCGCCGGTGTTCACCGCGTGGTACACGCCATAGTGATGGGTCTTTGCCAGGGCCAGCACCGCCTCCGCCAGATCATGGGTGTGGGTGGGAGAACCCACCTCATCATCGACGACCTTCAGTTCCGGGCGACTTTCCGCAGCGGCCAGAACCTTCTCCACGAAGTTGTTTCCGCCGGGGCCGTAGAGCCAGGCTGTGCGGAGAATGAAGTGATGGGGGTTGGCCACCATCGTCGCATGCTCGCCCGCCGCCTTGGACTTGCCATAGACGGCGAGGGGAGCCAGGGGGTCGTCGGGAAAATAAGGCGCGCCTTTCTTTCCATCAAAAACGTAGTCCGTGCTGAAGTAGACCACCGGCACGTCATGATAGGTCGCCAGCTCCGCGATGTTGCGTGCGCCCGTTTCATTGGCGAGAAAGGCACCTTCCATATCATCCTCGGCGGCCTCCACATTGGTGTAGGCTGCCGCATTGATAATAAGGTCCGGCCCAAACTGCTCCACCAGCGGCTGGAGGGCCACCTCGTCAGCGATATCGATCTCGGGCAAATCATAACCCACGACTTCGCATTCCCGATGGAACACCTCCATGAGATCGCGGCCGAGTTGTCCCTTATTACCAAATATGAGCGTGCGCATAGCATTGCCTTCCGGTGTAATGGGGCATTGTAGCAAGTGGGCAGGGCTTGTGCCAAAACAGCGTTGGGGCGCGGGACAGTATCCCCCCGATGGAATAGCCGTCTTCCTATGTTCGTGGAAGCATTCTTTTGCATGGGGGGACTGTACCGCGTTGAATAATCGACGGTATGCAAACGGGTACCGCTACCGATTGGCCAAGGGCAGCATTCCAATTTACCACGCTGACCCACAATCGAAAACGGCCTTCTCAGCCCGGTCCTAAAGCTTTTCCACCACCTGCCGATACACTAAGTACACCGGCCGAAACAAGGATGTTGAGGCGACAGAATGACACGGAAGTCAACTTAACGCGGGTTACAACAATTGAATGGACGCAGGCGCTTGTCCCAGCGCCTTGTGCCCGAGTTGTAAAACGCGAACCTCCAAGAGTGGCGCCATGACGAGTCCCATTGTTATGGCGTTTCTTTTTGTCTTTTTTGGGAATCGCTCACAAGTTGTATAGTGCCCGGACCTCAAAAATACAACCTCTGGGTGCCACCTACACGCGGGGGAGCTTGTGGGTGCAGGCTTCGAGGCAGTACTCTATATCTGGCAAGAATGGTTGGGCTAGTGTTCTGAGCCTGATTTGAGTGAGATTGCGGAGAGATTCGATGAGCGACAAAGATGATCTACAACGTTACAATCAATTCAAGAATAACAAAGTTACCATAATTGCTACCGAACAGGTGGATGCCGAATTCAATTATTTGGAAGTTATGAATCCCGTGGCACCCGTCGGCTTTTTTGTCGACTAATAGTGGCCCGTGTTGTGAACGCTTACCACAAAAGATACCCGGTCACACGCACATCCAACTTCAAACTTCATTCCCCCTTGACCACGCACGGTGCGGTGCGCCATACTGCGGTCCTGCCTTAGCCCGTCCGCGTGCCCGGAGGACGAATCGGCGTACTACTCAGCCACCGGGGCCACGAAAGTAACCCTGCCATGCCGGGTAAAGCTGCCGCTGTAAAATCGGGAAGCGATCTGGAACAAGAAGTTGCACAACTTGGTGCTGAGCTTGGTCTGGCGGTGGATTCGCAGGTTGCTGTAGGCCGACGTATCTGGGGAGCACGGCGCAAGATAGACGTGGTTTTGAAGCACCCGGAGACCCGTGTCAGCCTGGGCATCGAGTGCAAATTTCAGGGGACTTCCGGGTCTGCGGAAGAGAAGATTCCGGCTACTATTGATGACATCCGGGCGTGGCCCATACGGGGTATCGTCGTATTCTCGGGTGCGGGTTTCTCCAACAACATCCGGGCCTACTTGCTTTCTACCGGCAAAGCGGTCGAATTGCCCGACCTCAAAACGTGGCTGGAGCTGTATTTCGGATTATGACAGACTGTATCCTTATTGCAGACCGCCCCCGCCCCTTCCTCAAATGGGTTGGCGGAAAGCGCCAGTTGCTGGACGAACTTGAGTCCCGAATTGCCGATGCGCGGCCCCATAAACGTTACCATGAACCCTTCGTGGGTGGTGGTGCCCTGTTTTTTGATCTCTACAGTCGCAAGGATTTGGGTCGTTGCAAAGCCGCGCTGTCGGACAACAATGGCCGACTCATCGAAGCCTATCATGGTGTACAGGAAAACGTGGAGCGGGTCATCAATATCCTGAAGGTCCACCGGTCGCTCCATGATAAGGAATATTATTATCAGGTCCGTGCCCAGATACCCGAAGACCCGGTGGCCCGTACGGCGCGGATCATCTACCTGAACCGTACCTGTTTCAACGGTCTCTTTCGCGAAAACAGCAAAGGGGGGTTCAACGTGCCCATGGGGCGCTACAAGGATCCCAAGATCTGCGACGCTCCCAACCTCCGGGCCGTTTCAAAAGCGCTGCAACGGTGTACTGTCAAGGAGGAGCACTTTGCCGCGATTCTGAATGCAGCGAAGTCGGGCGATTTCGTGTACTTTGATCCGCCCTACGTCCCGGTCTCCAAGACCTCAAGTTTCACGGCCTACCACAAAGGGGAATTTGGCGAGGCCTCCCAACGCGAGTTGGCTGCGGTATACGATGAACTGACGAAAAAGGGGGTTAAAGCGCTGCTTTCCAATTCAGACACGCCGCTGGTACACGAACTCTACCAGCGTCACTGTATTGAGTTGGTCCAGGCGTCGCGCAAAATAAACAGCCGGGCGGACAAACGGGGAAAGGTAAACGAAGTACTGGTGCGGAACTTTTAATGTAAGCGTTCACGGAGTCCAATAGGCTCCCCTCCTTGGAGGGGAACATAAAGACGTTGGCTCCGCCAACAAGAAATGTGGCCTGAACGCTTACCTTTTAATGACAGGGAGAGTGTTATGAAACATGAATTGTCGCGCAGGGGGTTTTTGGGTGTTGCCGCCGGAACTATGGCGGCAGGAATGGCCAATGCTTCAGACTCTAAAAAGCTGAAGGATGTCCGGGTGGCCGTGCTCGGCACCGGCAACCGCGGGACCCATCTGCTTAGCGTCATGCTGCAACTACCGGGTGTTCAAATCGTTGCGGTGTGCGACTTGTTTGAGGAGAGGGCCAACAAGGCGGCCAAGCTTGTTGAAGAGGCCGGACAGAAGAAACCGGCGGTCTATTGTGATGGCGCGTTGGGGTACAAGAAAGTTATTGAGCGCGACGACATTGACGCGGTGATTATCGCAAGCTATTGGCAGTGGCACACGCCCATGGCTGTCGACGCCATGAAGGCGGGGAAGTACGTGGGCTCTGAGGTGCCCATCGCTACGGAGGTCGATGATTGCTGGAAACTTGTCAACACGTCTGAAGAGACCGGTATGCCGTGCATGATGATGGAGAACTGGAGTTTTCGGCGTGACAACCTGGCGGTGTTGAACATGATTCGACGGGGTATGCTGGGCGAGATCATGCATTGCCATTGCGCCCATTCCCATGACTGCATCGACCACTGGTTCTTTGATAAAGAAGGCAAGGACCGCTGGCCCGCAGAATTCTTGACCAAGTACAACCGCGACCAGTATCCGACCCACAGCGTGGGGCCGGTGCTCAGTTGGATGGACATCAACTGTGGTGATGCCTTTGAATCGATCACCTCCACAGCGACCGCCCAAAAGGGAATCAACGCATACTTCGAGCGCACCTTTGGCAAAGACCATCCCAACGCGACAAAAAAGTTTGCCCAGGGAGACATCGTTACCAGCACGCTCAAGACGAAAATGGGTAAGACGCTTATCGTCAATTACGATATGCAGCTTCCCCGTCCCTACGACAATCGGTGGGAGGTCTCGGGAACGCTTGGCATTTACAATGAACAACGGGAGGCTGTTTATCTGGAAGGCGAATCGCCGAAGTACCACACGTGGGAACCCTTTGCGCCCTACCAGGACGCGTATGACCACGCCTGGTGGAAGAGTCACGACGCGGTCGGCGGCCATGGCGGGACAGACTCGTTGGAACTCACAAAATTCATTGATGCCGTCAGGAACAAAACCCAAACCCCCATCGACGTATATGATTCCGTAACGATGAGTTGTATTGTCGGGCTTTCCGGCGAGTCAATTGCCAAGGGTAGCGCAGTCACTAAGGTGCCTGATTTCACGCGAGGCCAATGGGAAAATACCAAGGCAAAATTTGCGCCGGACATGACGGGGCAGGACTTAAGCTCCTAGCCCGTACCAACCTCGCTCAGGCTGTCGCGAATGCGTAGTATTTCATCCATGTTTTCAAAAAAGACATCGGTGATATCTGGATCGAATTGTTTACCCCGCTCCTCACGAAACAAATCGAGAATTCGGTCCAGGTCCCAAGCCTCCTTGTAGACTCGTTTTACACCCAGCGCGTCAAACACATCAGCGATACACGTGATGCGGCCGAAAATATGGATGTCTTTGCCGGAAAGCCCATTGGGATAGCCCTTGCCGTCGAAACGCTCATGGTGCTGCAGGGCAATGACGGCGGCTGCCTGGAGGACATGGCCCTTGGTGACTTTCAGCATGTCATAGCCCATCTGCGCGTGGGTTTTTATGATATCGAATTCGTCGGACGTGAGCTTGCCGGGTTTGTTCAGGATGGCATCGGGAATGCCCACCTTGCCCACGTCATGGAGCGGTGAGGCGAGGCGAAGTATTTCGGACTCGGCCGACGCAAGGCCACACTTTGAGCCAAGCAGCTTGCAGTATTCCGCCACGCGCTTCACATGGAAGCCCGTTTCCTGGGAGCGTGTTTCCACGATTTCACCCAAAGTGAAAACGATTTCACGCTGCGTGTCTTCCACATCACGCAAGAGGCGCACATTCTCCAGTGCCGCCGCCGCTTGATTGGCCATGATGCTGAGAATCTTCAGATCAGACTCGGTAAAGGTCTTCCCGTTACGCTTCGCGGTTACGTTCAACACCGCAATGACGCGGCCCTTTTCTCCTTCGGGTCCCGAAAGGGCAGAACTTTTTCTTTCCAGCGGAACGGAAATAAACGAGTTGTCGCGCAACTGCCAACTGAGCTTATCCACGCTGGGTTCCTGGCGGATGTCCTCCACAAAAAGGGGCTGGACGTTTTCCGCCACCCAGCCGGAAATACTGTTCTTGACATGAACCGCCGCATGGTCAAAGTCCTGGGGCAAGCCGACCCCTCGGGCAACGGTCAATTCGCTGCCGTCTTCTGAAACGAGCATCAGCGAACCCCGCTCGGCCTCAACCCGTTCCAGCGCCGCCTCCAATACAAACTCCAGCAGTTCATCTTCGGAACGTATAGAAGCGATGTTCTCGCTGATATTAAATAGTTCCGTAATCTCAAGGAGGCTCGCATTTTCATGGGTAAGGCGACACCGTTCCAGCGCGTTGGTCACGGACATCTTAATCTCGCTGAGATTGAAGGGCTTGAGCACGTAGTCGTAGGCCCCTTCCTTCACGGCGGCCCGGGCCGTTTCCAGCGTGGCGTAACCGGTCATGACAATGGGGACCAGCGCCGGTGATACTTGCCGCGCTTTTCGGATAAGTTCGATACCGTCCATTTCGGGCATCATGATGTCGGTAAACAAGACGACGAAATCATTCGTCTCCTGCAGCAACTTCAGCGCGGCCATACCATTGGGCGCGGCCGCGACGCTGAAACCCTCGTCGGTCAGAATATCGGACATCAACTCGCGTATCACGACTTCGTCATCTACGATAAGGATACGTTCCGCTCTTGCCATAACTACTCCCAGTGACTGCATACACCCAAAGGATCATACCACATAACAGCGAAAATCAAGCAAAGCGCCAAGTTAAGCGTCCACGGGGCCGAAAAGGCTCCCCTCCTCGGAGGGGCTGGGGGTGGGTCAATTCTCACCCGCGCACTCAACCCACCCCTACCCCCTCCCAGGAGGGGAAGAAAATGCGTTGGCTTCGCCAACAAGAAATATGTCGTGAATGCTTACGCGTCAAGGCGTAACGTTACCTGCATCGGCGACGCGCCTGTTTGAGCGCCGCACGGACCCGGCGCGGCGCCGTTCCTCCGGGGTTATCCCGACGCTTCACAATGGCTCCCGGCGTGAGAACGTTAAATACCGCCTTGTCGAAGCTCGGGGAGAAGCGTTGATATTCTTCGAGGGTTAAATCCGGTAGCCTGCGGCTGTTTTGCGTACAAAACAATACGATACGCCCGATAATACCATGGGCTTCGCGAAAAGGCACCCCTTTTACCACGAGGTAATCGGCGAGATCGGTCGCTTCCATGAAGCCCTCTGCCGTCGCGTGTGCCATGGCCTCCCGCTGGATGGCAATGGACGGGATCATCCGGGTAAAGACCGCCAGGCATAGTTGAACGGTATCGGATGCATCGAAGAGGGCTTCCTTGTCTTCCTGAAGATCCCGGTTATAGGTCATGGGAAGCCCCTTCATCAGGGTGAGCAGTGCGGTGAGGTCACCATAAACCCGGCCTGTCTTGCCGCGGACCAGCTCAGCCACGTCGGGGTTTTTCTTTTGGGGCATGATGCTGGAACCCGTCGTAAAGGCATCACCAATCTCCACGAAGCCAAAGGCCGAACTGGACCACAGAATCAGCTCTTCGCTGAAACGAGACAGGTGCATCATAATGAGGGAGGCCCCGGAACAGAACTCGATCATATGATCCCGGTCCGAGACGGCATCCATACTGTTTCTGGAAATGGAATCGAAGCCAAGAAGCGTTGCAACCTGTTTTCTGTCAATAGGATAGGGTGTACCCGCCATGGCGGCGGAGCCTAAGGGCAGCACATTTACCCGCTGTCGGAGCTGGATGAAGCGTTCCTCGTCGCGGGCCAGCATCTCCACGTAGGCGAGCAGATGGTGGGCCAACAGCACGGGTTGGGCGTTCTGCAGGTGGGTGAAACCTGGGAGTATAACGTCGATATGCGCTTCAGCCAAGTCGAGAAGCGCATTCTGTAGCTCCTTTAAGGACAGAACGATAACGTCGATTTGGTCGCGCATCCAGAGGCGCATGTCGGTGGCAATCTGGTCATTGCGGCTTCGCCCGGTATGAAGGCGCTTGCCCGCATCACCGATTCGGTCCACCAGCGCGACCTCAATATTCGTGTGGACATCCTCCAGGGCCGTGTCCCACGTCATTTCACCTGCGGCGACGGCCTTGTTGATGGCCCTAAGTCCCTGGATGATCTTCTTTACGTCACCCTTGGCGATAATGCCACAATCACCCAGCATGGTGGCGTGGGCGATACTCCCGAGAATATCCCATGGGGCAAGCCGGGCGTCATAACTCACCGATTCACCCAACACCTCCACCAGGTTGTCGGTCTTGCCTTCGAAGCGACCGCCCCATAGCTTGCTCATGCCAATACCTCTTTGTGAATGCTGCAACGGGGTCTGCTGACCCGAATTAAACCATGTTTCGCCACTGCGTGGACAAGGCGGTATCATAGCCCATTGCCCGCAGTGGTTGCGAAAAGAGCGAAACAACGTGCGTTTAGGCCCTTGAGGGCCTGTTATCGACAAAAAAATATGAGTTTGGCGGCCTTGTTTGCATTTT
>JAJRPE010000292.1 GCA_024280935.1 Candidatus Hydrogenedentota bacterium | reverse complement strand
AGGGAGCTGCCGCGTGGCCCGTGCGGCACACCAAAAGTGGGGCAATCCACCACAACGCGGGGGCATGTCCCGGAGGCACAGGGTGTGCGCTGCCGGCCTAACAAGACATCGCTTGCCAAAGCCCGCCGGTACAGGCACGCGCATCAACGGTCAACTCCCTGCCCACGGCACACGGCTTGCCAATTCGCATCCAGCCCAATGACCGATGCTGGGAGCGCGAGTCCGTCCCTGAGGGACGTACCCTCGCCGGGCGCGACACGGTAGCGGCATGCGCCACGTGGCCCGTGCGGCACACCAAAAGTGGGGAAATTCGCCATAACGCGGGGGCATGTCCCGGCGGCACAGGGTGTGGGCTGGCGACCTAACAAGACGCCCCTTCCCAAAGTTCACCGGTACAGGCACGCGCATCAACGGTTACCTCTCTGCCCCCGGCACGCGGCTTGCCAATCTGCATCCAGCCCAATGGCCGATGCCGGGAGCGCGAGTCCGTCCCTGAGGGACGTACCCCCGCCGGTCGCGGCGCCGTAGAGGGAGCTGCCGCGTGGCCCGTGCGGCACACCAAAAGTGGGGCAATCCACCATAACGCGGGGGCATGTCCCGGAGGCACAGGGTGTGCGCTGCCAGCCTAACAAGACATCGCTTGCCAAAGCCCGCCGGTACAGGCACGCGCATCAACGGTCAGCTTCCTGCCCTCGGGCGCGTGCTCCCATTATTTTTTCGCTTTTCGGGCCTTCACCGTCTTCTTTGCTTTCGAGCCACGGGGACGGCCTACGGGGAGGGGGCGTATGCGGCGTTTGAGCGTTTTCTCCAGGGCGACAAGGAAATTCTCCGAACACAGGGGGCGGCCAGTGCGCGTCTTGAGGCACAGGGCCTCCTGGAATTCTGGCGTGGTGGCCTTCCGCAGCATCATTTTCCATGTGCGGCCCTTCGACAAGAGTTCTTGCCATTGGCGAAGGTCCAGCAGCCCGTCGTTGGGTTCCGCGCCGCAGTGTACGCCCGCGCTTGACCAAGGGTAGTCCATCGCCCGCTTAACCAGCTTTGCGCGGATGGGATTTTGCTCCACGAAGCGCAGCGCCTCGCCATAGTTGGCCCCGTCGAGGGTGCAGGACTGGAAACGTCCCTGCCACAGGTGGCCGCTCCGTTCGTGGCGCCTGTTGATGTACTGGCTGTAGCGGAAGTGGGCGTGTCCGATGGCTTTGGCCATGGAATCTTCTTTTTCGGGAACGCCCACGATATGGATGTGGTTGGGCATGAGGCAGTAGGCGTGGATCTGGAAGCGGTTCCGCGCGCTATAGTCGCGCAGGAACTCCAGATACATCTCCCGGTCCTCATCGACGAAGAAGATGTCCTGGTAATTGTTTCCGGGCTGGGTGATGTGGTGCGGCTCGCCGACCGCAACGATTCGAGGGACTCTGGACATGGCCTGAGCATAGCAGGACGGAAAGAAAAAGTCAATCAATACGTTGCTGTCCCTGCTTTTTTTTGCTTTTTTTCGCCTGAATTCAGAACGAAACTGTACTCTCTACAAAAGAACGACTGGGTTTGCGTCAAAGGCACGCTAGTGAATGACGTCGGTCAGGGTGCCGAATATGCGGTGACTCTATAGACGTCACTACAGCCGCAGAAGAAACGTTCGAGGCAGACTACGAATAGCAGATAAGTCGCCAAAAAATTTCGCAAGAAAGGGCACAGACCCGTCTGCGCTCGTACTTCGCTTCGCTTGCGTCAGTCCCTTTTTGCTTCGCGGGCCGTGTGGCGAGGATGGGCGCGGGTGGTGACCCGACGCAACGGCAGCATATGTTCCCAGCGCACACGGTGCGCCAGTGGATTTCCCCTTCCTTTCCAACCCACGTTGGCGTGCCCTGTAGGCTCAACGATTACCCCGCTGCGATCAGCCCCTCCACCATGGCCTTCGTCTTCTTCGCCTCCGCCAAAATATCATCCAGCGAACCGGGGTTGAGGCACTCGATGATCATGGGGCCGCCCTTGAATCCGGCGTCGCGGAGGTTCTTCAGCACTTGCTTGAAATCGACCTGGCCCGTGCCGGGGGTGATGTTTACGCTCTTGCCCTCTTTGTAGTCCTTGACGCACATGCCGTGGACGGCGTCGCCGATGCCCACACTGTCCATCTCCGGCGCGCGTTGGCCTTTGGAGTAGTGGAGGATGTTGCCGGGGTCGTAGTAGAAGGCAAAGTTGGGGTGGTTGATGCGTTTGATGGTCGCCTTGCAGTCCGCGCCGGTGAAGTTGAAGGTGTCGTGGGGCTTCATGCAGACGCGCACGCCCTTCGTCTGGGCGTAGTCGAGGCAGGCCTTGATGGCGCTTTCGTAGGTCTCCAGGAATTCCGCACGGCCTTCACCGCCGAGGAGGATGTCGGGTACGGTGGCCGCCGCGCTCACGTCGATAAGCTTGGTGAGGCCCGCAATCGCGGTATCCAAGCCCTTTTCGGTGGGGAAGCGACCGCCCCAGGCCGCCGCCACGGTCAGATCCCGCGATTTTGCGGCTTCGGCCATGCGTGCCGCCTCCTCCAGGGGCATGTCCCAGGTGAGCATCTGGGTGCGTTTCCCGGCTTTGGTGGTGTTCATGAATCCGGCGTATTGGAAGCCCGCCTCGGCGATGGCGTCAAGGGCCACGGTGTATTCGTGTTCCGCCCAGGGACGCGTGAAGCAACCCACTTTCCACGGGGAAGCTTCGACGGCTGCTTTGGCGGATGCGGCGTGCGCGAGCGCGGTGCCCGCGACTGCGGAGGCAAGGGATGTCTGGATGAATTTTCGGCGGTTCATAGGGTAGCTCCCAGTTTTTGCTTGGAGGGTGTATGGAAAGTCTTATCGGCCCTCTGGGTTCTGCTATCGACAGAACATTATGTGTTTTTCGGCCTGAAAGGCCTTAACAGGTTAGCCCAGGGCAACGCCCTGGGTCAGAATGCAGTAACAGTTAATAGCCCTGAAAGGGCGACACAGAAAGCGCATCAGGCTGGCCATGGTCTTCTGTGTTGCCCCTTGTCCGTGGTACCCCAAGAAGTCTGTGAATACGTATGATTAACCTTATCAGGGAAGCCCCCATGGGTCAACCGCATTCAGGACAGATCCGGCCCAGACGGCGCTCCCGGGTGGAATGAAGGCTAAGCCCCTGTGTAAAATATGCTTACGCGACCGGGGGACTCGTAAAAGTGCGCATACTTGACTAAGTTGATAAGGTATGTAATAATTAAAGCAACTACGGTGGGCAACCATCGATTTAGAGGATGCAGAGCTGATGGCAAATTTGATCGAGAGCAAGGGCGACCTGGAACAGCTTTCCGGCGTGGAGACCTTCAAGGCCCGCAGTGGCGGATTTTACGGCACCATCGGTGACGATCTGGCTT
>JAJRPE010000291.1 GCA_024280935.1 Candidatus Hydrogenedentota bacterium | reverse complement strand
GATTGAGCTGGATCGTCACCTCCGACAAACGGGGACAGCGCCAGACGGCCTATCAAATCCGCGTGGCCTCCAGCGAAAAAGGACTCGCCCAAGGCACCGCCGACCTCTGGGACAGCGGCAAAGTCGCGAGCGATGAAACGGTCAACATTGAATACGCCGGGAAGGCCTTGTCCTCCCGTACCGCGTGTTATTGGCAGGTGAAGGTATGGGACAAAGACAACACCCCAAGCGATTGGGGCAAGACCGCCCTATGGACCATGGGCCTCCTCAACAAGTCGGACTGGTCGGCGGACTGGATCACCTTCAAAGACGACACCCCCTTCGAGGCCACGCAACAAAACATGGAGCTTCCTCCCGCACGCTACTATCGCAAAGACTTCGCTGCGTCCAAATCCGTAACGCGGGCCACCATCTACGCCACGGCCTTGGGCATTTACGAGTTCAGCCTCAATGGCGAGCGCATCACCGACCAGGTCTTCACGCCGGGCTGGCCGGACTACCACAAGCGGGCCTACTACAACACCTTCGACGTGACGAATCGTGTGAAGTCGGGTAAAAACACGTGGGGCGCGGTGCTGACGGACGGCTGGTACAGCGGCTATCTGGGTTTCGGGCTTCTCGTGGGCTATGGACCCAACAAGTCGGGCCGGGCCTTCTATGGCAAGACCCCGGCCTTCCAGGCCCAACTGGAAATCGAATACAGCGACGGCACGACGGAAACCATCATCACGGATACCTCGTGGAAGACCAACACCGGCCCCGAGTTAATCGCCGACATGCAGATGGGCGAGACCTACGATGCCCGCCTCGAAATGCCCGGCTGGAACGCCCCCGCTTTCGACAGCAACGCATGGTCCACGACGATTCTCGCGAAAGACAACGGCTCCATCAAATCCCCCTATTGGGATCAGGGCGGCCCCCGCGAAGTCGAACTCGGCTTCCAGGAACCACCCGTCTACCAAGCCTACCCCGGCGTGCCCATCCGCGTCACGGAGCGCATCACTCCCATCAGCGTGAAGGAGAACAAGCCCGGCGTCTACATCTTCGACATGGGCCAGAATTTCTCCGGTGTCGTCGAACTCAAGGTAAAAGGCCCGGCGGGCACGCGGGTGCAACTGCGCCATGGCGAAATGCTTCACCTCGATGGCCGCCTCATGACGGAAAACCTGCGGAAGACCAAGGCCACGGATGTCTACATCCTCAAGGGCGACCCTGCGGGCGAAACCTGGCAGCCCCGCTTCACCTTTCATGGCTTCCAGTTTGTGGAGGTGACCGGCCTCGTCGATGCGCCGACCCTGGACATGCTCACCGGCGTGGTCATCCATTCCGACACGCCGTTGACGAGCACCTTCGCCTGCTCCGACGACATGGTCAACCAGCTTTTCAGCAATATCGTATGGACCCAGCGCTCCAACTTCCTGGAGCTGCCCACGGATTGTCCCCAGCGCGACGAGCGCCTTGGCTGGACGGGTGATGCCCAGATCTATGTGCGGGCGGCGACCTACAACGCCGACACCGCCGCCTTCTACACCAAGTGGCTCGACGACCTCGAAGAGGCCCAGGGCGACAACGGAGCCTACCCGGAATTCGCACCCCACCCCATGAACCATGGCCGCGATGGCATCCCCTATGGCACCGCCTGGATGGACGCAGGCATCATCTGTCCCTACACGGTCTACAAGGTCTACAACGACACCCGCGTCATTGAGCGCCACTACGATTCCATGACCCGCTTCATGGACTTCCGCCAGCGCATTGCGCCCGACTTCCAGGGCGTCTTCGTGGGCAACGACTGGGGCGACTGGCTCTCCCTCAGCAAAACCCCCATCGAATTCATCGACGCGTGCTACTTCTACCACACCGCCGACCTCATGGCCCAGATGGCCGAAGCCATCGGCAAGACCGATGATGTGGCGAAGTACCAGGGATGGATGAAGCGTATCGCCAGCCGGTTCCACAAGAACTACGTGAACGAAGACGGCAGCCTCGCCATTCGCACCCAGACCGCCTACGCCCTCGCTCTCTATGTGGGCATCCTGCCCGAGAAGCAGCGCCAAGCGGCGGGCGATCACCTCGCGGCACTCATCGCGGAAGACGGGAACGTCATGAGCACGGGCTTCATCGGCACCCGCCCCCTCCTTCCCGCGCTCACGGCCACCGGACACCACGACCTCGCCGCGCGCCTCCTCCAAAACCGCAACTATCCCTCCTGGGGCTTTGAAGTCGTCAACGGTGCCACCACCATCTGGGAGCGCTGGAACAGCTACACCAAAGAAGGCGGCTTCGTCGCGGGCATGAACTCCTTCAGCCACTACGCCTTCGGCGCCGTCTGCGAATGGATGTTCCAATCGTTGGCGGGCATTGACACCGCAGGCCCCGGCTACAAACACATCCGCCTCCGTCCCGGCATCCCCACCCTCGGAAGCAACCCCGACCACAAAGCCATCGACTGGGTCACCGCCGAATACGACTCCATTCGCGGCCCCATAAAGACCGCCTGGAAGCAAACCCGCGACAGCTTTGAATACACCGTAACCATCCCCGCCAACACCACCGCCACCTTGGAGTTGCCCGTCTGGGCCAAGGCCAGCGCCACCGAAGGCGACATGACAATGCTCGAGGACGCGAAAGGAGTCACCCTCCAGAAACGCGAGAACGGAATAGCAACCCTCACCCTCGCTTCCGGCACCTACCAGTTCATGATATCGGAATAAAAGAGGTCGGACATTCCTGTCCGACATAAAGCGCTCCCCAAGCCTCAAAAGAGCACCAGGTCTTTGCTGCAAAGCGCGGTATCCCCAAGCCCAAAGGAGGCTGGGCATCCTCCCCAAGACAAAGCCCACGTCACGCAAGCAAACGGCCCGAAACGCCAAACAAACAAGCCAAGGGTGCCACACTCGTAGCATAGCCGTCCCTGCTGTGCTTATGCTGAGGCATGCTTTGCGATCCCATGCCACCTATCGGCTCTTGTCAGACTGGAAGCCTAAGGTGAGCTTCGCCCACAACCCAATTTTTAAGATGTGCCGCCAATCTCCTATGATGTAGCTCTTTGCACAGTAACTTATCCCACAGGAGTGACGGCACATGAATGCATTTATACGGAAATTTTCGGGCATTGTC
>JAJRPE010000290.1 GCA_024280935.1 Candidatus Hydrogenedentota bacterium | reverse complement strand
TCGGGATTCCAGACACGTCCAACCAAGTCCACAAATTCGTCCCACTCCTCAAAAGCACCGATGGCGAAATGGGCCATAACGAAGCCCTTCCCGGACTCTATGTAACGCTTAACGCCCGTCCATTCATCTTCGCCCGAGGGAAGATGCTCTGGGTAGTCCTTAAAATTAAGAAAAACCGCGTCATAGTGATTTAGAACAGACGAAGCCAAGGTGCGCGGGCTTTCTGTGATTGTCACCTCCAGCCTGTGATCACCGCGAAGAATCGCCGCGAATTCAGGGGCGGTCTCCCGCCAGGCGTGGCCTTCGTATTCATCACCGGTTACGATAAGGACTCGCTTGCGCTCTTTTGTATCGGTTTTCTTGAGCAAGCACAGAGTATTGACGACAGCACTCGGCCCCGCCTCCTTCGTGACGGCAACAACAAGCTCTCCAGACGCGACCAGCGATTCTTTCAGAGGAAGGAACACCCGCGCCCAGGTCGGCTTTCCCCCGTGAAAAGCCAGGGGACGCCCAGCGGGAAGCAGCGTGGTCCAGACAAGCGGGTCGCCCGTTCCGATTTGTAGCGATTGCCGTCGGCCTTTGTTGTCATAATCCCACCATGTAATCCCAAGGACATACTCACTGTCGGAGTCCAAGCCGTCCAATCGATACGTCACTTGCTTCTCGCTCGTCGCTACCGTCGCCAGTGAACCCGCGCCATCGGAAATGGTCGCCGACTCTCCCTCCAGCAAGGCAAAACGCGGGCCGTCGTCAGCATGGAAATTCTCCGAGCCACCACATTCAACGGCGGCCACAAGCGTGTGACCATCAGGCAGATGGGGGAGGCCTTCAATTTTCGCTTGCAGCCCGACGGACTCCTGTCCCATTAGGGTTGTTGGCAGCAATGCGACAAAGAGTAATAGTGCGATGATGCCGTAAAGTTTATTACGTGTATTCATGAGTATCTCCACTAATTCGCAAATATTCACGGGGTGCTTCGGGGTGTCACCCTTTTCTTGCAAAAGGAACGTAGCACAGGCGTCTCGCCTGTGATGGTCACGAAGTAACCAGAAACCCAGCTCTTCCTCAATAAAAAAGTACCAAGCCCACTTCCTGAAAAGCACCCCGATAAACCGGTCGGGATCAGGAAGGCTGAGCCCACACCCTTAAACTCCCCCGCTTCGCTCCTCCGTGTAAGGGTGGCACCCATGGATATTCTCGACAAGATTAAGGGCACGTTGGCTTAAATAGCGCACGCTATATTTCCCAGGGGGCACGCATGTCACGGGACAAGAGGGCGTTGGCTCCGTCGTCGTTGACGAAGCCCTCCTCCGCCGGTTTCCATTGGAGTGTACGCCCTGTTTGGGCGGCGATGTTGCAAAGGTGGGCAATGGTCGTGGATCGATGGGCGACTTCAATCGGTGCCGCCGTCGCTTTCCCCGTGATGATCGCGTCTACGAAGTTTCCCATGTGATTGAGGCTCTTGACGAGTTGGATCTTGCTGTCGTCAAAGGTCTCTTCCAACAGGGATTTCTTGTGCGCTTCGAGCACGCCGCGTTTAACAAAGATCCAGCCGTCGGACCCTTCAAAGCGAACCCCGTGCGGGTTTTCGTCCTCACTGGCATAAATCAGTTTGGTGCCATTGGCGTAGGTGCAATCGAAGTGCCATTTCCAGGCGGTATCATAGACACCCGCTGTGGGGTATTCCGCATGGCCTGTAACCTTCACGGGACCCGTGTCATCGGTGCCGTTGCCCCATTGTGCAATATCAAGATCGTGGGAACCCCAGGCCGTGATCCAACCGCCTGAATAGTCCCGGAGTTGGTACCAGCCTTTGCCGCCCTGACCCGTGCAACGTCCGGGCGTATACGGTTTTTCGGGGGCTGGTCCCAGCCAGAAATCGTAGTTCAGTCCTGCGGGCACGGGAGCCGGATTCGGGTCGCCGCCCTGCAGGCCGTAAGGAGAACCCACACGAATGGTCTCAAGTTTTCCGATACGTCCGTTTCGGACCAACATGCACGCCTGCCAGAAATTGGGGGTCGAGCGCTGCTGCGTCCCGTGCTGAAAAACCACCCCTGCTGTCTTCACGGCATCCACCATGGCCCGGCCTTCGACCACCGAATAGGCGAGGGGTTTTTCCGAGTAGATGTGTTTGCCCGCCTGTGCCGCAGCAATCGTAATCAGCGCATGCCACTGATCGGGAACCGCGACGGTAATCGCGTCGATATCTTTGTGGGCAAGAAGTTCGCGGAAGTCCTCAAAAATGAGGCAGGCGTTGTCATCGTTTATCTTGTCAACGGTCGCCTTCGCCTTGTCACAATTCGGACGGTTGACGTCGCATACCGCCAGGATGCGGACGTTTTTGCTGCTTCTCAGGCCATCCACAATATGCGAGCTACCACGGCCCCCAACACCAATAACACCCACGTTAATTCGTTTACTGGAAGGCTTGGAGAATGCGGAGGACGGAATGATAAGCGGTGCCAGGCCGAGTCCGATGGCCCCCCTGGTAAAGGTTCTCCGCGATATTTTGCTCTGTTTGCTGCTCATGACATTATTCCTCGTTAATTCCCAATCCACCAAGTTTCCCCCGCAACCACGAGAG
Organism: Candidatus Hydrogenedentota bacterium; assembly: GCA_024280935.1. Taxonomy (GTDB): domain Bacteria; phylum Hydrogenedentota; class Hydrogenedentia; order Hydrogenedentales; family JAEUWI01; genus JAEUWI01. The sequence goes on along the minus strand of JAJRPE010000290.1, from coordinate 1,129 downwards.
AGACTGTTCAATCATAGGACCGCCCTGTCCCTCGCATTCCATACTCAGCACGCCGTCATAGCCTTCATCTCGAAGGAGGGAAAGGCACTGCGTTATGTTCTCCGCGTTGGCGCCATCGCCGATTGCGCACTGGCTGACCGCGATGCCGGTCTGGTCGCCGCGCACAGCGGCGGCAAGCGATTCGCTAACGTCCTTCACGTGAACGTGGGAGACTTTCTCCCTGAATCGATTGCAGAACGCGACGGGATCCTGCCCCGCAATGAAGGCGTTGCCCGTGTCCAGGTTCAGGCGCAGGCATGGGCTGTCGCAGAAGGCGAGCATCGCTTCAAGGCGCTCGGGGTTCGTTGTAAAGTAGCCGTGGACTTCAATATTTATAACCATATTGTAGACTTCTGCGCACGCGATGATCTCGCTATAAATGCGTTTCATCTGATCCATCGACTCGCTATCGGAAAGCGCCTCGGGCTTGTGCAATCCATCGGTGGTCGCGATGTGGTCGCAGCCCGCGTGCTTTGCCCAGGGTATCGACTTCAATACGTAGGGAAGGCCCCGGCTCGGACCGTCTGGACCCGACAAGGGAAAGGCCGCATCCACCTGGGAAAAGCGCACGCCATAGCCTTCCATCTTTTTGCGCAGCATCATGGGATCTTCGTAGAGGGCGACATGGGGTTGATAGCCCAAACCGTGAATCCAGCTTACGCCGTCGATAAGGCCACACTCGATGTAATGGACATCATTCTCCTGGGCCCATTCGAGACATTTCTCGAAGCTCCAGTAGGCCGAATTGAAAGCATCCGTATGGAATCCGATTTTCATAGTGCCTTCTCCATATGTTTTTCAGCAGGTGTTCGTGGCACCCGAAGACTGTTTCTTTAGTAATCGTTGGCCGCGTATCAGCAGGGCGGGTTTTCTTACCTGCCGCTGGGCACCCGTTACGCCAGCCGATGTATGTGGGTCATGGAAAAACACGAGCGGCCTTGGCTGACACAACGCCGTCCTTGTTGCGGACTGGAAAGTCCGCACTCCTACCCGCCGTGAACACTTTCTTTAAGAAATAAGGCTACATGGATTGTGAGCGCTTGCGACATGGGAAAAGCCCAGGATGCCAAGCAGATCTTCGATACACCGC
>JAJRPE010000289.1 GCA_024280935.1 Candidatus Hydrogenedentota bacterium | reverse complement strand
CAATAGCACTTGATGGCGAAGCCCCTCGTCAAGCCCCTGCACCAGCGCATCAATCGCGGACGGCTGATCGCCCGCCGGGGCAAAGTCTGAATGTAGTTCGAATCGTTCCATACTTGTGTTTATGCCTGAACTGCAAGAAGACCCGAGGACACCAGTAACTTCCGCAGAAAAAGGGACAGACCCGTCTACGCTCGTACCTCGCTACGCTTGCGTCAGTCCCTTTTTTGCTCAAATCGTTCCATGGCCACCTCAGCCCGCTTCCGCCAAGTTGAGTGACGGTTCCGTTTTCTTCTTTTCGCGAGCGACGGCCACCACGCCCGTTACCGCCTCCAAGGTCCGCATGATGCGATTCACGGCACCGTGGCTTGATGTTTCAATCGTGAAATCAAAATAGCCGAATCCATCTTCGCCCACCTGGTACTCCGCACGAAGAATGTCAATGTTGGTGGGGCGAAGGGCATTGGTGAGATCCGCCAGCACATTCGGACGCTGGCCTATTTCGACGTGGAGGGTCGTCTCAAAGAGTCCCTCCCCCTCCCAATTTGCTTCCACAATGCGGTCACCGTCTCGGGCGGACTTCGCAAAACTCTTGCAATCCGCCCGGTGAACGCTGATGCCTGTTTTCTTGGTGATATAGCCAATCAGCGGATGCCCGGGCATGGGATTACAGCATTTCGCAAACTGCACTTCCAAGCCCTTGTCGCCCTCAATGCGCACCAGATTCTGACGCGTCGCCTCGTCCACCTCGCGAATCGGGCGCGGCGGGGCGGAGCGGGGCCGCGTTTTGGGGACATCACCCTCATAGTCAGGATGATGCACAGGATCGTCCACCGTGGGCAACATGCCCAAATCGCGAAGCCGTTGCCGAATACGGGTCCGCGCCCTTCCGGTGACGACAATATCAACCCAATCGAGGTGGGGCGTCTGATTTCTTGAGGTTAACACTTCAACCACATCACCCATTTGCAAATGATAGCGCAAGGGCACCATGCGTCCGTTTACGCGGGCACCCATGCACTGATGACCTACATCCGAGTGAATCAAATAGGCAAAATCCAGGGGTGTCGCACCCGGTGGCAATTCCTTCACCTCGCCCTTCGGAGAAAACACGTAAATATGGGACATCCCAAAGTCGCGGCGCATACTGTCCATTAACTCTTCGGGAGCATGCGCATCTTTGAGCCAGCCGTACATTTGGCGAAGCCAGTCAAGGTGGGTGTCCAGTTTTTTATCCTTGTTCGCCTCGCCTTCCTTGTAATGCCAATGAGCCGCGATGCCCTCCCTGGCCGTCTTGTCCATTTCCTCCGAACGAATCTGAATTTCCAAAGGCCGGGCGTTGTCCCCCATGACCGTGGTGTGAATGGCCTGGTACATGTTGAGCTTGGGCATAGCAATGTAGTCTTTGAGCCGTCCTGGAATGGGTGTCCAGAGGCTATGCACCGCGCCCAGGGCGTTGTAGCATCCGGCCTCGGTCTGGGAGATAATACGAATCGCCTGGATATCCATAACCTCATGGAAATCCTTCCCCTGCTGCACCATCTTTTGATAGATGCCATAGAGATGTTTGGGACGGCCAATGACGTGGGCTGTCACCTCCGCCTCCGCCAGACGCTTCTCCAGGAATTGAATGACTTCGACGAGCTGCGCCTCGCGGGTACGACGCCGCATCGCCACTTGCCGTGCGATAGCCCGGTAATCATCGGGCCTGAGGTGGTGAAAAGCGTGATCTTCGAGTTCCCATTTCCACTGCGATATGCCCAGCCGGTGGGCCATGGGCGCATAGATATCGAGGGTTTCACGGGCGATGCGGATCCGTTTATCCTTCCGAAGATACTCAAGCGTCCGAATATTGTGAAGCCGGTCGGCCAATTTAATAAGGATGACGCGCACATCCTTGGCCGTGGCAACCAGCATCTTCCGGATGTTCTGCGCCTGCTTTATCTCGTGGGTCACGTTTGGGTCGGGAAAACTGAAGCTGCTAATCTTGGTTACCCCATCCACCAGAAGGGTAATTTCTTCACCAAACTGGGACTGAAGTTCCGCCTGGGTGACCGACGTGTCTTCCAGCACGTCGTGCAAGAGCCCCGCCGCACAGGTAACCGGATCCAGCCCAAGGGCCGCCAGGTTCTGGGCCACGGAAAGACTGTGCATGATGTAGGGTTCGCCCGACAGGCGTGTTTGCCCATGATGGGCCTCACCGGCAACGCGGTAGGCCGTACGCACGACCTCCAATTCGGCATCAGTAAAACTGCGCCGCAATTGTTTCTTCAGTTTTAGAAACTGGCTTCGCATAAGGGCTTGTAAACCTCTAACGTGGCCGGGCCACATCCCAAGACCGTCATGCCCGCGAACGCGGGGAACCCGTGGTATTGCGATGTACACCTGCCGCGTTCTGGATTCCCACGTGCGTGGGAATGACATAACGCGCTCTTGTTTTTTACCGGCCTTCGGTGCAGCGACTAAATCCGCGTGCAATCGTTACAGCCATGGCGCATGAGCGACCCGCCCCGAAGGGGTTCAACAGGTTAGCCCAGGGCAACGCCCTGGGTCAGAATGCAAAACAATTACAGCCCTGAAAGGGCGACACAGTGACCGTGGTGTGCTTCTATTACGCCCTTTCAGGGCTTTGGTTTTTTAGTCCCTTTTTTCCCAGGGCGTTGCCCTGGGCTAACCTATTAAGGCCTTTCAGGCCGAAAACGACACCGCAAACCCATAATTTTTTGTCGATAACAGGTCCCAACGGCACTAAGGTGACAGGCCAACACTGCCATCGTGCGCCCACGGTGACTACGCTCTCTATTGTACCACCCGTCCTCGATGGAAGCCACGCGGTACTGTGGTACCATGCCATGGTTAATTATCAACACTAGGCATGGAAAGGCCAGGGCCATGAAGAGAGTCATCCGCTGGAGCGCTGTCATAATCTGCGGCATCGCGGTTGCCGTGGCCGCCTACCGGCTGCTTCAGCCCGCGAAACCCCTGCCTTTTGGAATAGCGACGCCCGCGCCCGCCGGGGCCGAGTGGATTGACCTGCTCGACGCTGAGCACCAGAGCCAATGGCGAAATATAACCGACGATATGGAGATCTTCACATTCGAGGGCGGCACGCTCCACATCCTTGGCCGCACCATCTATCCGCTGCGCTACGTGGCCTACGAGGCGGAACGATTCAGCGATTTTCAGGTCCATATCGAGTTCCGCGTGGCCAAGGGTGCCAATAGCGGTGTATTCCTGCGCGCCCAGCCCAACGACCCCGTCTACCGGGGGTTTGAGGTGCAGGTGCTGGATGACCACGGCAAGGCACCCAGCAAAAACGGGTCGGGCAGCATTTATGACGTGGTCACGCCCATGTTTAACATGGCGCGACCCGCAGGTGAGTGGAATTCCTACGACATCACGGTGAATGGGGGCGAAGTGATCGTTTTCATGAACGGATGGCGCGTGGTCCACGCAAATCTCGCACAAATGACCATGCCCATCGGCAAATACAAGGCACCCTTTTCCGAACTCCCGAAAGACGGGCTGCTCATGTTCCAGGATCACGGGGGCGAGGTCTGGTACCGGAACGTATTGTTGAAAAAGCTGTAGCCCCCTTTTATCCTCCACCGTGGGTGTGGCAGTATAGCGGCTCTTTTCTCAGGTTGGGACTTGGGCTGTCTGGGCTGCACATCCGCAGTTCCGGCACATTCAGCAGCACACAACACACTGGAAATCTTCATGAAACAGAAAGCATTGGTACTCGCGATAGCAATATTGAGTCCGGCACTCGCCTGGGCCGCCGCAGACCCGTCCTGGATTTGGCTGGACGAGGTGCAGGATAAACAAAATGCATTTTTTAGGACAACCTTTAGCGTGGACGGCACCGTGGAGTCTGCCATCGTCGCAGGGGCTGGCGACAATGAGCTGAAGGTCTACATTAATGGGGAGCAAGTTATCCGAAATACCAATTGGGGCGAACCGAACGTTACACCGGTGCGCTCCAAAGTCAAAGCAGGCGAAAATGTCCTTGCGCTCCAGGGCATTAACCAAGGGGGCGCGGCGGCGGTCTTCTGTCGGCTTACGATTACCTACGCCAGTGGCAAGGAATCGGTAATCGCAACGGACGGCACATGGAAAGCGTCGGCCAAGGCGGATGGAGACTGGGCGAAACGGGGATTTGATGATTCCTCCTGGGACACGCCAAAGGCTCTGGGTACCGTCGGTGATCCGGGTCTCACCTGGACCAGCAAAGTTACCCTGGCCTCGTTGGCGCAGGCCGAAAATGTCAATCTTGACCCGACACCCGTGGCAAAGACGGCAGATAATCTCAATCTCCTTCCCGGCTTCAAGGCGGAGCGTCTCTATACGGTTCCCAAGGGCTTGCAGGGTTCCTGGGTTTCCATGACCAACGGGCCGAAGGGCGACCTCTTCGTTTCGGATCAAGGCGGCGCAGGCCTTTATCACATTCAGCCCGCCACCTTGGGGGATGCCACCTCAAAAACCATCGTAACCCCAGTGGCCGCCGAGATTGGTTCGGCGCAGGGCATGCTGTGGGCCTTCGACGGCCTCTATGTGAATGTAAACACCAATCCCGAATCAAGTGGACTCTACCGCGTCACGGACAGTGACGGAGACGGCAAACTGGACGCGGTGGAAAAACTCAAAGCCCTGGACGGCGGCGGTGAACACGGTCCCCACGCCATTATTCTTTCGGAAGACGGAAAAAACCTTTATGTAAACGCGGGCAACCACACCTACCCCCCCGAAGTTTCGGGAAGCCGTGCGCCACTGAACTATGGCGAAGACCATCTGTTGCCCCGCCAGTGGGATGCCAATGGCCATGCCAAGGGCCGCATGGCACCCGGCGGCTGGGTTTGCAAAGTTACGCCCGACGGCAAGACCTGGGAGTTTTTCAGCAACGGATTCCGCAACGAATATGACATTGCCCTGAATGCCGAAGGCGAGATGTTTACCTTCGACGCGGACATGGAATGGGACATGGGCAGCCCCTGGTATCGCCCCACCCGCGTAAACCACATCGTAAGCGGCAGTGAGTTCGGCTGGCGCAGCGGCACGGGCAAATGGCCGACCTACTATGAAGACAGCCTGCCCGCCGTGCTGGACATTGGACCTGGCTCTCCCACGGGCGTGGTCGCTGGTACAGGGGCAAAATTCCCCGCGAAGTACCAACAGGCCCTGTTTGCCCTTGACTGGACTTTCGGCACTATCTATACCGTCCACATGACCCCCAAGGGTGCCAGCTACGAGGGGGTGAAAGAAGAATTCATTTCCGGTTCTCCCCTGCCCGTAACCGATGCCGTTATCGGCGCGGACGGTGCCTTCTACTTCACGGTCGGTGGGCGCGGCACCCAATCGGCTCTCTATCGCGTCTACTATGCGGGCGATGAAGACACGACCCCCGCCGTGCGCACAGAATCGAAGGAAACGCTCAATGCGCGTGCCTTGCGCCGCAGTCTGGAAGCCTTCCACGGCAAAGAAGACGCCGCCGCTGTCGAAACCGCCTGGCCGTATCTGGGCAGTGCCGACCGGCACATTCGCTTTGCGGCCCGAATCGCCATCGAAAACCAACCCGTGGCTACGTGGACAGAACGCGCCCTGAGTGAGCAAAACCCACAGGCTGCGGCAATCGCCCTGATCGCTCTCGCCCGTCAAGGCGATGCCGCGATTCAGGGGGACCTGCTCACGTCGTTGGGCCGCTTCTACATCGCGCATACGAAAGACGACGTTGTCTTGGATCTGCTGCGGGCCTATGCCCTCTGCTTCACCCGCATGGGACGCCCCGATCAAGCCGTAATTGACGCGGCAGTGGCTCAGATTGATCCCCTGCTTCCGTCGAAGAACGATGACCTGAATGCGGAGTTGGTGCGCGTATTGGTCTATCTGGACGCGCCCGGCATCATCGAAAAGGGCCTTGCCCTCCTGGCGGATTCCAAGCCCCCGAGGATTCCCGACTGGGCGGAACTGCTCAAGAGGAACCAGGGCTATGGCGGTAGCATTCAAAAAATGCTGGATAACCATCCACCCTCCCAGAAAATCAACTACGCCTTTATGCTGCGCAACGTGCGCTATGGTTGGTCGATGGAACAGCGCGAAGCCTACTTTACCTTCATCAACGAGGCGGCCAAGTATCCCGGCGGCTCAAGCTACGGTGGTTTCCTCACGAACATTCGGGACGAGGCCCTGGCCAACTGCTCCGATGCTGAAAAACTGGCTCTCGCCCCCATCACCGGACAAAGCCTGGAAGCCCTGCCCACCTTTGAAATCAAGGATCTCGAAGGGCCTACAGAATCCTGGACGCAGGAGAGCATCATGGCGGCGGTGAAGAAAAACGGTCTTACGGGCCGGAACTTTGAGAATGGCCGCAACAGTTTCTACGCCGTTGGGTGTATCAAGTGCCACCGCCTCGATGGCGCGGGCGGCGGCGTTGGCCCCGATCTTTCGAGTGTGAGCAGCAAGTTCTCCATGGCCGACCTCATCGAAGCCATTGTTGATCCCAATAAGGTAATCTCCGACCAGTTCAGCTCCTCCACGATTACGTTGAACGACGGCACGACTTATGAGGGCATCGTAGTCAACAACTCAGGCAGTGAGGAAGAAGGCCGGATGACGATATACACTTCCGACCCGAAGGCCGATCCCATCGAGGTGCTGACCGCCGATGTTAAGAGTATCACCCCATCGACCGTTTCGCAGATGCCCGAGGGCCAGGCTGATTTCATGAGTGAAGACGAGCTGCTCGACCTGCTGGCCTATCTCGTATCACGCGGCAACCCGGAGGACGCGGTGTTTAAGTAGTGGCCGGGCCACGACCAAGATCTATGGTTCTTCCCATTCCTCGCCCGGGAACGTTCCTGTTATTCTATAGCTTGTACCGATTCAGGCAGTAAGATCTGCCCAATACCGGCTCAAATACAGGCCCCGTGTCACCATGGTGACGCGGGGCCTTTTGTGTATGGGAGGACGGACTTTCCTGTCCGTCACAAAGGGGGACGTCGCTCAAGCAGCCCCATGTACGCGCTCCAGCGCCGTGCCGCGCGATCTCACCACGGAAGCGACGCAGGAGCGCCGTGGCGAGTTCGTGCGCGTGGAGCAGCGAGCGACTGTAATCCCAATCGCACGAACCCTCGTTCCTCGGGATCGCGCGGCACGAGAGGTGTTTCCTACGGCAGTCGCTGTTCCGAAACGCACAGT
>JAJRPE010000288.1 GCA_024280935.1 Candidatus Hydrogenedentota bacterium | reverse complement strand
CACCAGCCCCTCCCAGGGTTTGTAAGAAACGACGGCGGTTCACAGTATCCGGTCTGTTCATGGAATGAGGCCTCAAATTGTCTACGGGTCAAGATATCTCAGGAACAGGCAGGATACCGTGTGATGCCGATAGGCGCAAGTCGATTGGATGCTCGTGCAGAGGGGTTACAAAAACACAATAAGGCGCAGCGAAAAAATGGTCGTGCCGCGCGATCCCCAAAAGGTGAGTTTCAACGAGTCCTGACGGGTTCGTGCGTCGGTGTGAAGAAAGGGTCACTTGTTCACAAAAATATGGTCAAACCACTCGCCTAAGTTGCTTTGGGCGTATCACGGTGCTGGTGCTCCACGCGCACGAACCCTCGTTCCTCGGGATCGCGCGGCACGTTCGGCAGCATTGACGCTTCCTACTTGCTTGGCTTCTCCATATCTTTGATATCTGCCGCGAAATAGCGTTTTTCCCTGCCCCTCTGCTATACTGCCCGTTTCCAAGCTGGGGAACTATAGATTGGCCCGTGGATTGTGCGGGCACGGGTGTGGCGCGGATTTTTCGACTTCTGATCGCGCCCCCCACAGCTCGGAGTTACCATGGCCATCCACCCACTAACTGTGCAGGAAGAAGGAGAAATTATGTCTTTTCCCATCGATGTCAGCAACTATAAACCGGTCGCCATTGACCCCTTCAGCGGCGGTGCGATTACACCGGAGCAGAAGGCCCAACTACAGACCAACATCGAGATCGTGCGCGATACCATCGTGTTTTTCACCGCAGTAGCCGGTATCAAGGGCTTTGGTGGACACACGGGCGGTGCCTACAGCATCGTGCCGGAAGTCCTTATCGCCGACAGCTTTATGAAGGGTAGCGACCGGATTTACCCCGCCTATTTCGACGAGGGCGGTCACCGGGTTGCTATCCAATACGCCATGAGCGCCTTCAACGGCGAAATGCCCTTCGAAAAACTGCTCCAGTATCGTGCGGCCAACGAACGCCTCTACGGCCACCCGGAAATCGAAGAAGATCTCGGTATTAAGTTTGCCTCGGGCCGCCTTGGGCATATGTGGCCCTTCGTCAACGGTGTGGCCAAGGCCAATTCCGATGGCATCGTCTTCATGTTCGGTTCGGACGGCTCCCAGATGGAAGGCAACGATGCCGAAGCCGCCCGTTTCGCCGTGGCACAGCAACTCAATGTGAAGCTCGCCATCGACGACAACAACGTGACCATTTCCGGCCACCCCTCGGACTACCTCCCCGGCTATGACGTGGCCAGGACCCTAGAAGGCCACGGCCTGACGGTGGACACGGGCGATGGCGAAGATTTCGACACCCTCTATGCTCGCATGCTCCAGGCCGTCGCGACGGACGGTCCCGTGGCGCTGGTCAACAAGCGTAAGATGTCCCCCGGCATCCCGGGAATCGAAGGCACCCACGCAGGCCACGATGTCATTCCCAAAGACGCCGCCATCGGCTACCTGACCCTCCGTGGTCAAGATGCCGCCATCGAATTCCTGAACAACGTAACAAAGCCGACGAGCAGCGAAAGCTATGTCGGCTCGACGAAAGATATGGGCAGCAACCGCACCGAGTTCGGCAACATCGTCAACGAGATTCTCGACGGCATTCCCGCTGCCGAACGGACCCACAAGGTTCTTGTGGTGGACTCCGATCTGGAAGGCTCCACGGGGCTCAAGGGCATCCGGTTGGCCCACCCCGAAGTGTGCATCAATGGCGGTGTGCAAGAGCGCGGCAACTTCTCCGCCGCTGCGGGCTTTGGATTCGCGCCCGGAAAACAGGGCATCTTCAGTACCTTCTCCGCCTTCCTGGAGATGATAATCTCCGAGGCCACCATGGCCCGCCTTAACAAGGCCAATGTCATTTGTCACTTCTCTCACGCCGGTGTGGACGAGATTGCGGACAATACGTGCCACTACGGCATCAACATCTGGCTGGCCCACAGTGGCATTAAGGAAGGCGACACGAACCGCCTCTACTTCGCCGCCGATGCGGGACAGCTCAAGAGCCTGGTCAAGACCATCTGGGACGACGAAGGCATCCGCTACGTCTTCACCACCCGGAGCAAGGTGCCCTTCATCGCGAAGGAAGACGGCTCCAGGTTCTACGACGACAACTACCAGTTTGTTGCGTGCAAGGATGAAGTCATCCGCGAGGGTGACGCGGGCTATGTGGTTTCCTACGGCGAAATGCTCTACCGCGCTATCGACGCCGTGGACCGTGCCCGTGCTGCGGGCATCAACGTGGGCCTCATCAACAAGCCCACGCTCAACGTCATCGACGAAGACATGATGAAGAAAGTCGGCGCCACCCCCTTCGCCATCGTCGTGGAAGGCCAGAACGAAAACAACTGCCTCGGCAGCCGCTACGGCACGTGGCTCCTCGAACGCGGCCTCGCCCCCAAGCTCTCCGTCATGGCCGTACACAAGCCCGGCGCGGGCGGCATCAAGGAACACATCCCCCACCAGGGCTTCGACCCCGACAGCATCCTCGCGAAGATAAAGGCGATGGCAAAGTAAAGCGCCTTCACAGAGAATTAATCATCGTGGCCCCGGAATCTCCGGGGCCGTTCTTTTTCGTAGTTGCTTGGGTTGAGCACGAGCACGGACCAAGAACATGACACGGTGAAATGCAACGCCATAACACCTATCAAAGGAGGGCCGTTAGGGATATGATTAGCGGTTTCTGGTAGTCGCCGCCTTGCAAAGTTCAATACGATCCGCTATTCTCAAACCAAGGTAGATAGCATCTATTCGGACTTTGGGTGATCGCCTCTTCCAATGGCATTAGGAACACCGAAGTAAAACGGTTCTCAATCGACTAAGCGGAACTTAAGTTAATTCTAAGAGGGGAATATGGGCACACGTTACAAAACGAAACTTCTTGTTGCTTATCGGAGCGGCGATGTATGCGCGATGCCGAGCTGCGGTAAGAGACTGACCCCAGAAAGCACTTCGGATGGCCCCGTCAACATAGGAGAGGCCGCACATATCGCCGGCGAACACGGCGGCAAGGGCAAAGGAAAACGCTCGGCAAGATTTGATCCGAATATGACCGATGAGGAACGCAGTCACTTCGACAACCTTGTATATCTATGCGGAACTTGTCACACGATAGTAGATGCCATACCACAAGGTGAAAAGGACTTTCCCGTCGAGCGTCTGAGTACCATCAAGGCGGAACATGAGAACAAAGTACGCCAGGCGATGCTTGAGGCTTTTGCAGACGTGGGATTTCCCGAGTTGCAGGAGGCGACACGGTGGGCCACTACCATTCAGCCATCGTCCACAACCATAGATTACTCCCTACTCAAGGTGGAGGACAAGATTAGGAAGAATGACCTCGACAATGATGCCTTGGGCGTAATTGCTATGGGCTTGGGTGTCGCAAGTGAGGTTGCACGCTATATAGAAAACGTCGCCCAAACAGACCCACACTTTCCTGAACGGCTGAAAGCAGGATTCTTGGAGGAATACTGGCGCCTAAGGAAGAACGATGTTGTTGGCGGAGAATTATTCGAATTGATGTGCCGGTTCTCCCAACAGGGCTTCCAACGCCAGGCAGAACGATCCGCAGGTTTGGCAGTGCTAATACACCTGTTCGAAGCGTGCGAGGTGTTTGAAAAGTGATACTCCCAACGAAGCATATAGCCGAAAATCAGGCTCTGATAGGAGTCGGGGCCATAGTATTGCGGCACTTGGAACGACCGCAGACCATTACCGGCCTGTGGGACAAGTTGCGGCAGAACAACTCGGTTGGCACGTACGAACGCTTCATCCTCGCACTAGACCTCTTGTACATTGTCGGTGTCGTCGATATCGCTCAGGGTATGATTCAACGGGAGGTTTCATGATTCATAGCGTATCCGCGAACCAACCTTCATTTCACACCGTGAGCTTCACGACCGGACTCAACGTTATTCTTGCTGAGCGATCTGAGGTTTCCACGGAAAAGGACACTCGCAATGGCGTAGGCAAGTCAACCTTGCTTGAGATCATCGACTTCTGTTTGGGAAGTCGCCCGATTAAGGGGAAAGGGCTGCTCATCGCTCCTTTGGGGGAGTGGGCTTTCACTCTTAACATTACATTGCGTGGCCATCGTGTCAATGTAACGCGCGCGGTTGCAAGCCAGAACCGTATCGAAATCGATGGTTCAACGACCGGCTGGCCAGAACAGCCAGAACAGGATGACAAGACCGGGGAGCGAGTATTCAAAGCAGAGCGGTGGCGTTCACTACTGGGGCGAGTCCTATTCGACCTTCCTCGCACGACTGATCAACTTCCTTACAAGCCAAGCTACCGGAGTCTGATTTCCTATTTTATTCGACGAGGTATCGGTGCCTACGCGGAGCCGTTTCGGCACTTCCCTCAACAAAATACATGGGATGTTCAACTTCACATTGCATATCTCCTTGGAATGAATTGGGAATACGCGGCCCGTTGGCAAGGGCTGAAAGACCAGGAGGGAGCTGTAAAGGCTCTCGAAAAGGCCATTAAGACCGGCGCAATGGAGCGCACTTTGGGCACCATTGGCCAACTTGAAACTCAACGTATACAGCTGGATCAGCAGGCAGCGTCTGCCAAGGAAGCACTGGATACATTCAAAGTCCACCCACAATATGAGTCGGTTCAAGAGGATGCAAATAGGCTGACACAGGAAATACATGTGTTGGTCAATCAGAACGTTTCCGACCATCGTCGAGTGGCACGCTATGAGGAGTCGCTCAAGGAGGAAAAGCCACCGGAGGCGCTGTCGCTGGAACACATGTATCAGGAGGCAGGACTGGTCTTTCCCGAGAGCGTAAAGCGCTCATTGGAGGAAGCCAGGACTTTTCACCATGATATCGTATCCAACCGTCGCGAGTTTCTCGAAACAGAGAGAAGACGAATTAGAGAATCTATCGAAGTTCTTGATGCTCAGATAAAATCTCTGACTGAGCAACGAGCCGACGTGATGCTGGTACTTCAGACGCACGGTGCACTTCAGGAGATGACCATTCTCCAAGAGCGCTACGTGGCGCTGCGAGGGGAACTTGATCGCGTCCAAGCACGAATATCCGAAATGAAGAATCTCAAAACGACAAAAAGGGACGTGAAGGCGGCAAAGGCGGAACTGGTGGGCACTGCGGAGCGTGATCATGAAGACCGCCGGAGTATTTGGTCCAAAGCCGTGCGACTATTTAATGAACACTCGCAGGCACTTTATAGATCACCTGGAAAGCTGATCATTGATGTCGACGATACGGGGTACAAATACCAAGTTGATATCGAGCGGAGTGGAAGCGAGGGAATAGATAAGATGAAAATCTTCTGTTTCGATCTGGCATCGCTTCAACTACAGATGAAATCCAGACCGGGCCTCGACTTCTTGATTCACGACACGTTGATGTATGACTCAGTGGACGAGCGTCAACGGGCTTTGGCCTTCGAGCACGCACACGAAGTGACCTCTGCAATTGGTGGGCAATATATCTGCACCATCAATTCGGATATGGTGCCCACAGATGACTTCTCCGAAGGGTTCGATTTTCATAGTCATGTACGGATGACACTCTCAGACGAAACACCAGCTAAGAGCTTGCTCGGCATTCGCTTCGAAAAGCCTCGAAAATAGTCCTGATCGCTGGAGTGCAGTTGTGCGGCAGACTAGAATGCGCGCGAATCTCCGGGGCCGTTTTTGTTTCAAAACTCTCTCCCCCCAGACCACGGATCAATGAGAACGAGCCCACAGCTCTCGAAATCACCGGTGTTCCGCGTAGCAATGGCCGCACGGTGACACCGGGCTATGGCCGCGATCATTAGGTCGACAGCATCGGCATGCAACCCTGCCTTTTCCCGGCCAGCCGCGAGGGGGCCGTACGCACGGGCCGCGGCTTCATCAAAGGGCAACACGCGCCGCTCAAAGGCGACCTCCATGAAAATATCAAAGCGTTCGGCCAACTCAATCTGTCGTTCACCAGCAGGCAACCGGGCGATACCCCGTCCAATTTCGGCCACGGATATGGCACTGACCACCAACTCGTCGGTTCGCTGACATCGCTCCCACTCCTGAACGCCTGGGTCGGGCGCCGTACGCATGAACTCCGAGATGACATTCGTATCGAGGATAATCACGCATCAAACTCCGGCGCTTTCCGATGGGTGTGACGGAGAGGCAGTTCCAGGTCCACGCCATTCTTCGGGCCGAAGTACTTTCGGGCCAACTCGGTAATTGAGGTCGGCTGAACAGACTCTCTTGCGGACTCCTCTTGCAGTAAGTTGCGGACATAAGCTTCCAGAGACATGCCCTGCTTGGCCGCACGGACCCTCAGGGTGTCTTTGGTGCTATCGGGCAAATTTCGGATGGTAATGCTCGCCATGGGCCAAACTCCTTTTGCAATCATTGTAATCAATGATTGCATTGCTGTCAACTGGATGCAGCAAAGGGCAAGCCGGTAGGCGGGGCTGTGCCAAATTCAGACTTCGTGATCCAGACAGGGTTTTGGGGTGATTTGCCGGAATTGGGTTTGGCACATTTATTGATGGGAAACAGATTTTCTGGTCACTACGTGACCGTCACAGGCGAGACGCCCGTGCCACCCTCGCTTCTGCGAATCATGCTTCAATCAACAAGGAATAGGGTGGAACAGCTGTCTCGGCTGTTTTGTCACACCGCAAGGTGTGATGGCGAAATCACGTTGTAATGGGCAAAAAGTGCCAAATCGAATTCCGCCGGGAATAGGAAGCCCCAAATTGAACGGAGCGGAGCATCCTTTCTTGGGGACAGCCCCGCCTCGTTGTCTTTTTCGTTGCGTATCGCAGTGGACCTGGTCGCCAGGTCGCGCACTTCGCTATACGTCACAGGCTTGGGCGAGGCAGTCCCCGGTAGTTGAAACGGGCCTGCCCCTTGCCCCATCATGGCTGCGCATGAAACTACCACGGGAGAAGCACACCATGAAATCATCCGACGTATCACGCCGCACCGCCCTGACGGCCATGGCCGCAGGTTCAGGTAGCCTCGTACTCAGCGCATCCAAGGCCGAAGGCCGGGAGAAGTCCATGACACGCAAGGGCAATATCAATCATTCGGTGTGCAAGTGGTGCTACAAGGACTTGACCCTGGAAGAACTTTGCGGACATGCCGTTTCCATGGGCATCACGGGCATCGACCTATTGAGTGTCGCCGATCTGCCAACAATCAAACCCTTTGGCCTCACCTGCCCTATGGTGAATGGCCCAGGCGGGATCGTCCACGGCTGGAACGAAGTGGCGCTTCACGACGAGCTTGTGAAGAAGTCGGAAGAAATCCTGCCCCAGATCGCGGAATCGGGCATGCCCAACATGATTGTCTTCTCCGGCAACCGACGGGAACTCAGCGATGCCGAGGGCATCGCGACCTGCGCCCAAGGCCTCAAGCGCATCATGCCCCTGGCCGAGTCACTGGGTGTCAACGTCGTCATGGAACTGCTCAACAGCAAATGGAATCACAAGGATTACCAGTGCGACAAGACCCCCTGGGGTGCCGCGTTGGTGGATGCCGTCGGCTCGGACCGTTTCCGGCTGCTCTATGACATTTACCACATGCAGATCATGGAGGGCGATGTCATCCAGACGATCAGGGATTACAGCAAGTATATCGTCCACTATCATACGGGCGGTGTTCCGGGCCGTGCCGAAATCGACGAGACCCAGGAACTGAACTATCCGGCTATTTGCCAGGCCATCGTCGAAACGGGCTACACCGGTTTCGTAGCGCAGGAGTTCATTCCCAAACGCGATCCGGTGGCATCATTGCAACAGGCGATCACCCTCTGCGATGTGTAGTGGGGACGTTCAGTCTGCGCGGTGCAGGAGTGCGGACTTTCCAGTCCGCAATAATGGGAGCGTGATGCCGACAAGGCCACCTGTCTTAGCGCCTTTGCGTGCCAAACAAAAAAGATCTCACGCAAAGGCGCAAAGAACCATTTCACCAAGAAGACATGAAAAGCAATCTGTCAAACGATGCGGATTGGATTGTGGCGAAGTCCGCCTTCAGACTTTTTGATCCCGTCAGGGGTTTGGGGCCATTTTCAGGAAATGGGATGGGCACTTTTTTGATTGGGAAGGCCTTCCTGTGCCTCTGTGTCCATCACAGGCGAAACAGCCCCTGCAAAACGAACCAGCGACCTCAATCAAAGCAGGCCTCTCTACTCCATAAAACACTGCTACGGGTACCACAGGTAGGCCCGCCAGGGTTTACCGGTGCAGAAGCGCTGTCTCGGAATCTGGATAGTTTCCCTCGCCCACAGAGACTACACGGGTAAGCCCTGAGAGGCCTACCCGTGGCACCCGACGCAGGCTCTTCACAAAAAAGTGCCAAATCCGATTCCACCGAGGTCAGGAAGTCCGCCTTGGCGGATGAGCGCCCTTTTGACCCTGCCACTTCAGCGGGGCGCGCCAGCGGGTTGAATCTGATCACGCAACTCGCCGACCCGAATATTGGCATTCTCCAGACGTTCGCTCAACACGTGGACGATGTTGAGCAGGAGCTTTCCGCCGATATTCTGGTCGAGGATTCGTTTGAGTTCCTTTTCGTCCAGGGTGAAGAGCTTCACATCGGTTAGCGCGCTTGCCGTTGCGGTGCGCGGACGGTCATTCAGTATTGCCATTTCCCCGAAGGCGTCGCCCACAAAGCACCGTGCCAGGGGCCGACTTTTCTTGTGGAGCGCGATCTTTCCACTCAACACGATAAACATGTTGGTGCCCAACATGCCTTCGTGAAACACCGTCTGACCTTCCTTAAAGTGAATAATTTTTCCACAATGAAGGATCCGTTCCACCTCGTGCGTGCTGAGTCCCTTGAACAGATGCACTTTCTCGGCGTACTGCGCATACTTTTCTTGCGAATGCATGAGGATAGATCCTTCTTGCCCAATTTACACCCCATCCTCAAGCCCATGGGTACAGTGTACCACAGGACCGCTAAAATGCACACCCGCAAATATAGCCGAGAAGCGTCCGATTTTTGGACACAAAGCCCCCCAGGCGCACCTACTGCGGCCCGTCGAAGGCACTCTTTTCATCCCGGAGGCGGGCAATGGACGCATTCGCTTTTTCCAAACGCTCACTCAACACGTGAATGATGTTGAGCAGGAGCTTAACCGCTACCCCCTTATCCAGAATCTGGTTGATCTCGTGCTCGTCCAAGGTAAAGAGCTTCACATCTTCCAACGCCGCTGCCGTTGCGGAACGGGGTTTTTGATTCAATACGGCCATTTCCCCAAAGGCATCGCCCACCCGGCACTTCGCGATGATCCGCTTTTTATTGTAGATCGCAATCTTCCCGCTCAATACGACAAATAGATTGCGGCCAAGCATCCCTTCGTGAAACACCGTCTGCCCCTCATGGAAATGAATACTCTTGCCACAATGAAGAACATACTCCACTTCATCCGGTGTCAGGCCATTGAAAATACGGATCCGCTCTGCGTACTTTGTATATTTTTCTTGAGAAGCCATCGCGCAATCCCTCGTCCTGTTTCGTCACCGTTGCCGTATGACTTCTTGTTATAGCAGTTTCGCGAACGTTTGACTACAAAAATCGCGGTGCTGCGCTGGGGCTTTTGGGATGGGCTATCCGTCGGCTGTGGGCACGCCGTAGTGCTTCTTGACGCGCGCAAATTCGCCGACCATGAAAGTAAGCGTCTCGGCAACAGATTGCCATCATTCGTTCAACGCAGAACCGTCGGGACCCGGCTGTCCGCCCGTATCATAGCGAACCACGCCGGTATGGTCGATGCGGAAATACTTGCTTCCCGTCGTGCCAAGACTGACTGGGTCGGCATAGCATATGAAGGAATCGGTATCGGCATCGGGCATGGTAAAAATGTAGCCCGCTTTCGTCCGTCCCTCAAACCAGGTGGTGTCCAGAAAGGAAGTGCCCGCGCCATCGGACTCATCCACGAGCACGGCGAAGTTGCCAAAGGTGAGGCGGGCGGTAGAACAGGTGATCTGTGCCGCACAGATGGTCCGCAAATCACTCACGGCGGAAGATTCGTTCGCCTGTGCCTTGGAACGCAGTAAATTCGGGATAGCGATGGCCGCAATGACGCCAATAATGGCCACCACGATCATCATTTCCAACAAAGTAAACCCTTGGTGCTTTTGGGACATGATTCCCTCCGTACTCCGACTGTATGCAATGGTCAAATCTCATAGGATGTATTTTATAGTAGCATTCGGGGAGATGGGATGGGTAGAGCTTGACCCGGATGAACCCTTTTTCGACAGGTATATTCTGGTATCTTGCACCCGCAAGCTCGCTCGCTTCGATCCTCCGCGTAAGGATGGCACCCCTTCGTTTTCTGAATAATATAGGGTCGTGGGCAAAGCTCCCGTTGCATCAACCCTCTGGTTGCATAAATCTGAGTTTTAGATGAGCTTATATGCCTCTCAGGGGCGCATAATAATTGAGCAAAATTCGTTTTGGAGTACTGTCAGGAGTGGGTAGCTGGACTGCACTCCCGGTGAGGTCCTT
>JAJRPE010000287.1 GCA_024280935.1 Candidatus Hydrogenedentota bacterium | reverse complement strand
GGAAGGCAGACTACGCCACAATTGACCCACCCCCAGCCCCTCCAGGGAGGGGAGTTTTTATGCCGTGAACGCCTAGCCGTATTTTTTAGCGCTTCTTTCGGACCAAGATCCTACGAACTCCTGTCAAAGAACCGTAGTACAGAGTCTATCACATTCTCGACTTTTATGGCAGTAAGTGCGGGGTATATTGGAATTGACACATTGGATTGATGGGCTTGCTCCGACTGCGGGTATGTGCCGCCCAAGGCGTGGTGTGCCGGGCGATACACGGGGCGGCATGCGCCGACCCCATGTTGGCCTAAGCAATGGGTCAGTGTCAATGCCTCCGGTGTCGCCACCACATAGCGGAAATAGATATGGTCGGTCTGGCGCGGCAGTTCCAGCGGAAGATCGCGGAAGGCCTCGTGATAGCGCCCGGCAATCTCGCGGCGACGGGCCAGGAACTCGGGCAAGCGCTTGAGTTGCACACGGCCCATGGCCGCCTGAAATTCCGTCATCTTGTAGGCGTATCGGACTTGAAAATCGTCCCGGTTATCGTAATCCCGCCGATCACGCGCTAACTT
The DNA here is from genome assembly GCA_024280935.1 of Candidatus Hydrogenedentota bacterium. Lineage (GTDB taxonomy): Bacteria > Hydrogenedentota > Hydrogenedentia > Hydrogenedentales > JAEUWI01 > JAEUWI01. Next base: position 4,301 of record JAJRPE010000287.1, on the reverse strand, counting down.
GGCCAGGCCCTCGTCATCGGTGAAAAGCATGCCGCCCTCACCGGTGGTCAGGAGCTTGGTGGCGTAGAAAGAGGTAATGGCCACGGTACTGCCGCGTCCCGTAGCCCCGCCGAAGGACTGGGCCAGATCCTCTACTACATTCGGATGGTCGGGCAGGGCCGCTGTCGCACCAAAAAGATGGGGAACGACAACGGCCTTGGCCCCTGACGGAAGCGTCGCAGGATCCAGGTTGAAATCGTGATCGACATCACACAACACCGGGTGGGCGCGTTGCCAGGCAATCGCCTGCGCAAGCGCCGCACAGGCATAGGATGGAATCGCCACCTGGTCTTCCGCCTTGACCCCAATCGCCAGCAGCGCGAGATGAAGCGCGGCGGTGCCGCTGTTAACGGCCACGGCATGGCGTCGGCCCAGGAAAGCCGCGCACTCCTCTTCAAAAGCGGCCACCTCCCGCCCCTGTGCCAATTGCCCGCTTGCCAGCACGCGGGCCATGGCCTGGGACTCCTCGTCGCCAACGGTGGGCTTGCTATGGGGGATCATGGGCGCGCTCCCTCAAGTATTCCACGCGATTTTGGACCGCAGTTCATCATCAGGTCGAGGATAGACAAGTCCGGCACAAAAGGGGCCGAACACTGGGAATACGCCGGGGCGGTCCAATGCTGAATGTGCAACGCAATGTTCGCTTCTTCCAGGGCTGCCCTATCGAGATAGGATTCCACAGCGTGGGCGCCGCTCAAATAGGCGGTGCCCCCGACCGCGTGAACGAGACCGACCAAACGCTCGGTGGCTTCACCAGACACGTCCAAATCGGATGCAAATATCAAGGGTGTTTCGATACCGAGTTCTTCGATGATTCTCGTCAAGAGGGTCCGGTTGAGATCGTTGAGTTTCTCCCAAGGCCGTTCATAGATTGCCGAGAGCCAAGCCGCATGCTCGTCGAAGTAGGGTGCCCGACCGTAGTGCTGCGCGATGCTGCGCCAATGCTTTCGGGCCCAGGGGCGCTTGTTGTCGATCCGCACCTGGTCCAGGGATTGTGCAAATTGATCAAAGACCGGAACCGTCAGGCAAAGATCGCCCTGCGGACTCTTGATACGATTTCGATTCTGGTGGCCGTTCTTGTTGTACTGGATATTGTCCAACACGATAAACACGTCGGCACAGATGATCTTGTGTATATAGCGAAGCCACGGCAAATAGTGTAATTGATGTATTCCCACAACCACGGGCAACGTTTCCTCTGGCGTATGTATGCAATATCAGGCGCACGGACGGATTGACATGAGACCGGTCCGCAAGAGATTCTACCTGAGTAACCTATCGACGGCAATAAGACGAATCTGAATGATGAATGCAACGATTTCCCCACCACGCATTTTTGGCCACGACAGCAACCCCGCCGAACCTTACAGGAGAACATTATGAGCGACTATCAACCCCGAATTCTGGCTTTTGCCGGAAGCACCCGCAGCGACTCATTGCACAAGAAACTGGCCCAGGCCGCTGCCGATGGCGCTGCCGCCGCCGGTGCTGCCGTGACCGTGATTGATTTACAGGATTACCCCTTGCCCCTTTTTGACGAAGATCTGGAAGCCGCCGAGGGCCTGCCGGAGAACGCTGCCAAGCTACGTGAAGTATTCATGGCGCACGATGGTCTGCTCATCGCGTCGCCAGAATACAACGGTTCTCTTAGCGCGGTATTGAAAAACATGATCGACTGGTTGAGCCGCCGTCAGGGCGATGAAGCCCCGCTCATTTGCTTCAAGGAGAAAGTTGCGTTGCTCCTTGCTGCGTCGCCGGGCGGTTTGGGCGGCCTTCGCGGGCTGCGTCACCTGAACACGATTCTCCATGGACTCCAAGTCATTGTGCTCCCGGAACAGAAAGCGATTCCTGGGGCCTTTGCGCTCTTTGATGACAAGGGCATCACGGATGAAAAGCTCCAAGGGGATGTGGCCCGGCTCGGGGCGCGTTTGGCCGAGATGACGGGCCGAATCCATGGCAGGAACGCGGGCTAAAGTGGCAGGGCCACAACCAAGATCTATGGTCCTTATCATCTTATAGCGGCTCTTCCAGATTAAGGGCCTACGCTTCGTCTGGGACCTTACCCAGAAGAAGTGGCACCTGCGGTGCAGTTGGTATCCAACGGCGCTGGAAAATGCAAACAAGGCCGCCAAACTCATATTTTTTTGTCGATAACAGGCCCTCAAGGGCCTAAAGTCCCCAACCACCGTGCCGATAAGTAAAGCACGAGGCTGAGACACGGAGGTCAAGGCGACAAATAGACACGGATGTCAACGGAGGTGGCGGATAAGACTAGATGAACCGTCAGGTGTCATTCCCAACACCACGCGATTGACGTTTTGTCCCATAGTCTTTCCATCCATGAGAGGCGCCATAGCATATGTTGTGGCGTTTTTCTTTTGTCTGCACTCCATTTTCACACGTGCCTATTAAGCGCTTGGGTATTGAAAGAGGGTTTAATCGGGTTACGCGTACATCCGGTTTGGATGCCTGTCAATTGCGCTCAAGGTCTCAACGCTTGAGGCGTATTGTTGTTTGGCCTGAAAGGCCCCAACAGGTTAGCCCAGGGCAACGCCCTGGGAAAAAAGAACACCACGAAGAAAGCCCTGAAAGGGCGTAATAGTAGCCCCTTACGACTACTGTGCCGCCCTTTCAGGGCTTTATGTGTAATGGCGTTCCACAACCCAGGGCGTTGCCCTGGGCTAACCTGCTGTGCCCCTTCGGGGCGATATTGCTTCGAAAGTACGCGGGCGAACTGGTCATACTTGGCAAAGTAATTTCGATCAAATCCCTTACTAAAGGTATCGTGTACCCGTGCCGATAGATTTAGCACAAGGCGGCGACACGGAGGTCAACGCCAGCACGACACGGATGTCATTTGCTACATAATCCTGGAAATATACTCACAGGGTGGACAATCCCACCACCTGCTATTGGGAGTTTTCCCCAGGGCCTTACCTCTGAAACGCGTTGCGGTGAAAATCGCAGCGCGTTTCAACTTTTGTGCTAAAGTTCTTGGTCCGCATGCCGATAAGGGTCAGCATGAAACAGAATTAACAAATTCGGCAACGAATGCCGGGGTGTTAATCCCACACCAGGAACCGGTCGTTAATCTCTGCTTCTTACTTCCATGGTGGCGTCATGGCTTCGGCCTATGGCGCCCTTTTTTTATCCCCTGGGCCGCGCAGTCCTCGTCGTAGAGCACTTCTTTCATCACCAGGCCCTGGGGCGGTGCGCAGTGCCCCAAAAATGGCCCGCCGGAAGCCAGCGCCTCCGCGATAAATTCTGGATTAAAGCGCCCCCGTCCGATTTCCACGAGTGTCCCCGCCAGATTCCGAACCATCTTGTACAGAAATCCGTTGCCAAAGAACTCCAGGTGCCAAAGGTTCTTGCCGTCATAGGGCCCCACAACCCCCCCCCGTTTCAGTGACACGGAATAAATCGTGCGCACCGTCGTCTTCATCTGGCAGCCCGTGCTCTGAAATCCCGCGAAGTCATGGGTCCCTTCCAACTGGGGCAGCAAAGAAGCCATTAAATCCCGATCCATGGCGTAGGGAACCAGCCAGCTATAGGGCGCACTGAAGGGATCCATTTCCCGGCTGAAATCAAAGGTATAACAATAACGCTTCGCCCGGGCCGAAAAACGCGCATTGAAGTCGGGCGCAACCTGCTCCATCCCGGTGATCTGGATCTCCGGTTCCAGAATCCGAGACAGGGCGTGGCGCAGAGTAGGCGGTATGGGCCGGGGCCATTCGCAGGAAAAGACTTGGCCAAGGGCGTGAACACCGGCATCGGTGCGCCCCGCGCCCTGAATGCGAATCGGCTGGGCGGCGATACGGCTCATGGCCGCCTCTATCTCGCCCTGGACCGTGCGTTGGTCATTTTGTGCCTGCCAGCCGGCGAAATGGGTACCAAGATAGCGCACGGTGCCTTTGAGGGTGTAAGTCATGGGGGCATTGTAGGATAACGCTCCCTCCCACTGCCAGTATCAGGGGCTGAATGCCCTGCCACAAAAGCCACCGGCGGGTGCCACGGGTAGGCCTCTCAGGGCTTTACCCGTGAAAGTACCTGTCGACAAAGAGGGGACTATCCAGTTTCGGGAGATTCCTGGTTTACACGGGTAAACCCTGCGGGCCTACCCGTGGCACCCGCCGTATTTCTTTTTGAGGACCTTCGCAAAAAGATAAGGCTATTGACCAAATTAACGTTGCTAAGTTTTCAGTGCGTGCGACATTGCACCTGAAAGCGTCGTGATCGTTCCTTCTCAATTGCACGCCACCTGG
>JAJRPE010000286.1 GCA_024280935.1 Candidatus Hydrogenedentota bacterium | reverse complement strand
TCGACCGCCAGCACCAGAACGCCGCACCCGTCAAAAACATATACCTCTACCCCCTACACAAACACTTCCGACAAACCCTTCAAGCACAAGGCTAGCCTCTGATGCCCGTGTGGGTTAAACGAATGTTTACTACTCAACTCTCGGTCTTTTGGGTCTATTCGACATCTGAAAAGAAGATGCCAAGGGTGCCACCATCACACGCAGCCGGTTCCCGGCTACGTTTGCGGGTGCGGGTTTACGGAGGTCCTTGCCTGGCTTGGTAACGCGCTTCGACAAGCTACGCAGTCTCTTTTTAGGACAACGTATATTCTGATGACTTGCACCCGCAAGCTCCCCCGCTTCGCTCCTCCGCGTGAGGGTGACACCCCTGCCGTTTTTTTTGGAGTACGCTCAGGGTTGTGGGCAAAGCTCACCTTAGATACAAAGGTTTCTCATCGTGTTCACGGATCGCCACGGGTGCCACCTGCACAGACGCGAGGAACGAGTAGCTTTGTGGCTCTGTGGTGAAAGTTGGGTTGCAGGTAGCCCCCTAAATTAAGCACCATGAACAATTACCGTGCAGCTACTTGGCTTCGGCCAGTTCCAATCGCAACTCCACAGACAATTCGCCGTCAAGGTAATTGATCATAACACTGATCTCGGGCACACGCCTGGCAATTGCACCCACCTCCGAGAAGGACGCATTGAGCGTGTCTACCGTTTGCCCCAGAATCATCCCATTTTCTGCATAGAGCAATAGCCCTTCGCCCATGGTATCCATGACTTCGCCGAGACGCAGACGAAAGAATAAATGCCCCCTGCCGGAAGCGGGCACCATCACATTGTCCGTTTCACGCAGCACCGCCGCGTGTTCCGGGTGTAGTGTGGCGCGAAAAAGCAGCCCATCCCAGAATGCGCTGGGTTCAATAACGTTCCCCCATCCCAAAGAAAGCCGAACAATACCGTCTTCCTCAAAGATATAGGGCACCCCATTCTTTGGAAGAGTCCCGCGCACGGAACCAGATGCGGCGTTGAAGACCGCGTTCACGACATCCGCTGTAGGTTGCAGACTCAAATCGAAAATGGGCATGGGAGCCATGCCATCGAGATCAAAACCTGCGGTCCGTAGGGAGAAACTCGTTCCCAACGCGCTCGACAAAAGCGCGAATGCAGCCTGAAATGCCTCTCGCTCCGAAGCGGACAAGCGATCCAGCGCACCCCAACGGCTCACATAATCATTCAACGCGCCCGCAGTCATTTCGTCCAGGGCAGGCCAGACTTCCGTCAAGGGAACGCCGAATTCACCCGCCAGAACTACACCGCCGTCCACGGGCACAAAGAGTTCACCCGGAGATTGCGACAGGCCGAGGGCATCCAGCGGTGCGCGCCAATCAGGCTTGAGGACACTGCGGCTCGAAAAGGTAATGGATGTCGGCGAGAAATCCAGGCGGCAGTCCGACCGCTCAAAAAAGCGGCCAAGGGGTTCGTTCGGGGAGAAGGCCATGCGCCCTTGCAGATCATCGGATACATCCATACCCGCCGTTTCCAGCGAGGTGATCGCGTCAGACTCCCGAAGGGTCAACGCCTGGATGATCGCGTCTCGCGATGGGCTGAAGACAATAGTCCGGCCACGCACGGCATAATAGAAATCCACACCACTCAGTTTGCGAAGCGCCAGTCCTCCCGCATGCTCATCCTCTATCGCGTCCAGAAAGCGATGATATCGCTCCAGGAGGCAGCCAATTCGACTCATTCTCGTAACAACGATAAGGTCGCTGAAGGTCATTAAGTCCGTCCCTGAAACGTAACAAACATCGGAGACGAGATTGTTCAATATCCAGTCAGGATAGCCAAAGCTGTTTGCAATCCAGGTCGGAATCTCTGCATAGTTTTCTGGCACGAGTCCCGTATCCCAGAGAGGCGAACGTGCGATTTCCTGACGTGTGGAAAGAAGGTCGCGCACCTGAAAGTGAAAGCTCTGATTTTTCGGAATAACCCGCTCCACCGGACAGGAGTCCCGCGTCGTCCAGACAAGCCAAAGGCATCCGACGACGAAAAACAGCAGCACAATCCAGCGAATTACGCCGCCAGATCGCGTCGGCCCTTCATAATAGGTTCGCCTCGATGATCGATAGCTCCGAATTGCATCGCTCATTAACGATCACCTCCTGCCAGCGAATACGTCGTGTAGGCTCCAACCGCGTGGGACGCATCGGGGAATGCCACATGCATGATTCGTTTATCAGGCATCAGCACGACACTGTAGCGCGTTTCATTATTCCAAACCAGACGGCGCTCCATGTCCTCCGAACTCCCCGAGGTCAATACCCGTTGCAACTCTCCAACACCAACGATACGTTCGCTGACCAATGTACTTTCGACGAACTGATAGCGCTCGTGCGTGGCGTCATTGACTCCCCGGCGGGCCGAGTCAACGCCAAAAAGCACGCCATTCTCTCCTCTGCGAACAGAGAATGCCTTGCCTACGGTGATCATGGCCGTTTCCCACCCTTCTTCGCCAGGGCCGACCAGCATCACCCGCCCGCGTCTCACAGGAGTGGCCTCCCGAAGACGCGCCAGCGCCTCGTCAAAGGTAGCCGTCCTCTGGAGAATCTCTCGCAGAAGGAATTCTATCGGAAGACCATCCACACTATCCTCACCAAGTGACACCTCAGAAAGGGCGACCACGACACCCGCATCATTCATACCGACCAAAGTCCCAAGTTGCCAACCAAATCCAATTTGTATGAATCGGTGCCCGTCCTCAGGTTCCACAGTAGAGACCACCGGTGCTTCGGGCCAGGGCCAGTCGAAGTTTACGCCTGCGACAGCACGCTCCGCGCCCGCCCGGTCCCCCACCACCGCGACCTGTGTGCCCATGGGAACCTGCGGCCACGATTCCACCTCGCTGCCACCGCTGAAAGCAGCGGCGCTTTGAAGCAACCAAAGGGCATCGAAAGGCATGTCGGCACCGCGTGCTGCCCCCTCCAGTTCCGCGAAAATATCGTCATCCATTCCCCGCAGCCAGGGCCGGGCAGAAGCGGCCAGTGCGGGCAACATCACGGGAGTGGGATCCAACACCGAAGGCCAGTGTCGCCATGGGCCATCCACGGGGCGCAGGGCACCGGCGTGAATGGCCCCCAGGACCCTCTCCTCATAGCGCGCCTTCATTCGTTCTCCATAAACCATCCCCCGCTGGTAGCCCCGTTCAAATCCATCACCCTTCAGCGTGATTTTCATCCCGCTTGAATCCGAAGCGGCTTCCTTCGGCCTATCTGAAGCGGCCTTGTCCTCCACTTCGACGCCTCGGAGCATTCCGATGACCCGTGCGTAAAGCCACGATGCCATCCCCGGACCGTAGTGGTGGCGGGAGGACGCTGGCGTCCCGATCGCGAACGCGCCACGCGGCACGACATCCATGAGAAAGTCATTGGATACGCCCACCGTGAACTGATTCGCATATCCCAATTCCAGGGATTGACGACGCAGCTCAAGCCCGATTTCAACATCGGGAACCCCCGGCAGAAACACCAGCACAAGATCATCAATCGCCAATGCCTGCAACACCGTTGATGTGGGACAAAATGCCGCCGAAACCGTAGGAGGCAGCGACACCTCCCGATAGAAAGCCTTGAGCTTTGCATCGCGAAAGCTCATTTTGTTCGCGACGGATTTTGTCCGCACGGCCAGTAGCCTTCCGATGGACTCAATGGCCGCCCAGCCCGTCTGTTTCTCCGGGTCGCCGGTTTGCTGTCCGCCAATCGCCCCTGGAAGAAAAAAGGCGATACACCCCGGATCGGACAAGGCCTCCAGGGCCGTATAGTACGCCCCGGGATAGTCGGCAGAAAAATAGTAGCGTTGTGCAGACGGCACCATACGAGGGAGGGCCGAAAAATTGGAAATTATCGCCAGGGCCTGGCCATCGGCGTTGTCCACCCGAATGACACCGATCTGCTCATCGATAGGGCCGTCCGGGTCATAGGCGTTTACCGAAAGTACCTGTTGGCGTGCCGTCCCGTATCCAAGGGTTGCACGCTGTGTTACTTCCCGAGCACCCCGCATGGCATCCAAGGTGCTTTGGGCCACGTACTCCAGCAGCGTTGGTTGAAAACGCCCATCCGCCCAACGGAGAGGGAGGCGCTCTTCCATGCCGCCGGGGCCATTCCCCGTGTGGGTCGCGGTCAGAAAGATGGACTCCTTCGCGGCAACCCCTTCCGCCATGGCAACGATCCGCGCACGAAGCGCTTGGGGTATATGGTGCAGATCCAGTGTCACGAGGTAGACGGAAGTCTCCCCATCATTCAGGTATAGGCAACGCACCCAAAGCGGGTCATGCTCACCCAGCGCAGCGCGGCCCAGGCGTTCCCCGTCACCACCCAGCGGGGTGCCTTCGGGAAGGGTCAGTCGTGTCGCATGGACCCCGGCCTCAAGTGCATCAGTATTTAGCCCCCCAAGGAGGAATAACACCGCCAGAAGAATGGGCCGAAGGCGCTTCAAATAGGTATAATTCATGAGCGTTCCTGTGATTATTGGAAAGAACCCGCAGTCTATCATGTTTCTGATAACGGGATAAATTCTCCAACGTCATGAAAAGTTCCTCCGCTGCCCCCGGCGGTGCTATGATGGAGAATTGGATTCCCCACACCACTGAAAGTGGGCATGCACAAGGAGATGAGGCGCGTTATGCCAAAGGCACTGGTTCCACTGGCCCAAGGTTGTGAAGAGCTTGAAGCGGTCACCATCATCGACCTGCTGCGACGGGCAAATATAGAAGTGGTGACAGCGGGCCTCACGTCAGAACCCGTCACGGCAAGTCGCAGCGTTGTAATCGTCCCGGATATGACCCTGGAAAAAGCCGTCTTGCTCGATGACCTGGACATGATTGTCTTGCCGGGAGGCCTCCCAGGGGCGGACAATCTGGGGGACAGCCCCCTGCTCGTAGAAACACTGAAACGCTTCGCATCCGAAGGCCGGTTCGTGGCGGCCATATGTGCCGCGCCCCGCGTTCTTGCAAAAACAGGTCTGCTTGATGGCAGACGGGCAACGGCCTATCCCGGCTTTATCAACGGTGATGATTTCCCCAATATTTCCTTTACCGGTGCCTCGGTGGAAATCGATGGGAACGTTATTACTTCACGCGGCCCCGGCACGGCTATGGACTTCGCCCTGACGCTCATAGAGCAGTTAACGGATAGAAAAACACGGAATACCGTAGAAGCAGGCCTCGTGCGTTAACACAATCATGAACCTTCGCGGTGCGTAGGAGTGTGGACTTTCCAGTCCGCAACACAGGAGAAGCGTGACGTGCCAGACGACTTTCGAGAGTATATTGACCCCATCGGATCTTCAGCGCCCCTCGACCGCGTTCAGCGCGGAAGCGGCATGCCACCCATCCCCCCCGGTCGCGAGGCGATTCGGGGAAAGGTCCACGGCGTCCGGCGGGGGCAAACCCATAAGGAAGGCCAGCATCGGCTGGATGTTTCCGTGGGAGGGGAAGACTCAACGGAACTTATTATCCGCGTGCCCAATGGGGCCTACGCAGGCCTGGAAGGGAAGCGGGTCGTTATCTACATAGACGATTGAATTACAACGAGAGCTTTGGCCTGAAACTCCCGCAAGCGGGTGGCACAGGCGTCTCGCCTGTGTTTATGCGCCGTCAGGCGCGAATATGCCTGGATTCGGGCCAGACCCAGGGCCACAACCAAGACCGTCATCCCCGCGAACGCGTATTGTCATCCCCGCGAACGCGGGGAACCAGTGGTGTTATAATGTACACTTGACGCGTTCTGACTTCCCACTTTCCTGGGAATGGCGTGGGCTAACCTATTGAGGCCTTTCAGGCCAAAAACGACATCGCAAACGTATAACTTTTTTCGATAGCAGGCTCTAAAGGGCACAAACAACAAAGGATTCTCCATGTTTTTCTCTGGTATCAGCGATGAGGCAGGCCAGCCAATTGCAACACAAATTAAGGCCCACAAGGAACTGGGCTGGAAGCATCTCGAACTGCGCATGGTCGATGGCACCAATATTACCCAGCTTTCTGACAGCGACTTTGACGCAGTGGTTCAAGCGGTCGAAGAAGCGGAGATGAAGGTCTCCTGTTTCGGTAGCGCCATCGCCAATTGGGCGCGCCCCATCACCTGCGATCCCCAGATTGATGTGGATGACCTGGCACGCTCCATACCCCGCATGAAGCGGATGGGCACAGAGTTTATTCGCGTGATGAGCTACCCCAACGACCAAGACAAGCCCTTGGATGAGCCTGCTTGGCGCAAGGAAGCTATTGCCCGCATTAATACCCTGGCCAAAATGGCCGAAGACGGTGGAATCACCCTGGCCCACGAGAATTGCAGCGGCTGGGGCGGCCTATCGGCGGAAAACAGCAATATCCTGCTTGGGGAAGTCGACAGCCCGGCCCGGAAGGTGGTCTACGACACGGGCAATCCGGTGAGCTACAAACAGGATGCCTGGGACTACTACCAGACCGTCTACGACCACATTGCCTATGTCCACATCAAAGATGCCAATATCGTCGATGGCGAAGCGGTCTACTGCTATTGCGGCGAAGGCCAGGGCCGCGTCAAGGAGACCATCGCCGATCTCCTGGCCAAGGGCTACACGGGAGGATTCTCCATCGAACCCCATCTTGCAGCCATCATTCACACAGGCGAATCAACGACCAACCTCGACGAGCTCTACAATTCCTACACGAAGTATGGCCGCACCTTAATGGCCCTCGTCGACGAGATTAAAGCCGCGAAGTAGTGGTTTTCATCGCGATGGAAAAGCATCGTCAGGCCGGGCAGGCATCACAACCTGCCTGGCCTGTTCTGCGTTATCAGCCCAGCGTGTCGAGCAGGTCGGATGGCGTCGTGCCCTGTGTATTTCCGTCGGTGCCGACACCCGAAGTGCCGTAGGCCTTCAGTACATCCTGCGTAAGAATGCCGTTTTTGTCGGTCTCGGGGAGGAGCGGTAGCCCCTCGGCGTTTACCGCCGTCTCAAGGTCCACGATTTCAGCCGTATAAGGATCATCGAGCAACTTGCGCGCCGCCTCGAAAGCACCGCCGACCACCCCATCACGATCGCGCCCGGCAACATCGTCCGCATAGGCCGCGGCACCCGCAACCTTCACCACGTGCTCAAAGGAATCGTGCAATGCCGCTTGGGGCGTACTAGACGCTGCAAGCCGTGCCTCCTGGGCAGTCTCGTCCTTGCTTGGCCGGGGAGTCGATACGTCCTTGACCGTTTTTTGCTGCGTAGATACCGCAGCGGCTTGGTGAGTGGTTCCATCCACTATCATGACCAAACCCTCCATTGTTTGGTGACTCTGTGCCAAGAAGCACTACAAATTCCACGGCGAATCTCGGTCAGGACCAATGGTCCCGCGTGCGTCCCTGCACCTGAGATCTGCTGCGCCAGTTCGTTTATCGACAGAAAGCCCCTTGGACTTTAGCACCTTTTTTCGCAAGAAGTTTCTGTTCCATTTCGGAATCCACCAATCTTGCGGAGAATCATGTTAGAATCAAAACACACACAGAGGAGTTCAAGATGACATACAAGGGATACATCCAGAACGGCATGATTGTTCTGGACGAGCCGACTGATTTGCCCGATGGCGTGCAGGTCAGAATCGATATCTGTGATTCAGAAGTGCTGGCAAAGGAAAAAATTCCGACCTTGGCAGAAGCATTGGCACCGTTCATAGGCAAGGCGGTGGGTATGCCTGAGGATGCCGCTGAGAATCACGACCACTATCTCTACGGAACCCCAAAGAAATGACCCGTGTTTTTGCCGACACGGCTTTCTACATTGCTCTCTTGAATCCACACGACAACTTGCATGGGATTGCTTGCGAGATAAGCCGCAAGGCCCCTGTATATGTCACGACGACAGAGTACGTCTTGGTCGAATTGGCCAATCATTTCAGCCACAGCGACAACCGCGTCATGCTTTCTCAGTTTGTAAAGAATTTGGAGGCCCAGGCAATTACTTCAATTCAGTACGCTTCCAGTGAGTTGTTTCATCAGGGCATGGAGTTGTACGAAAAACGCCCCGATAAAGACTGGTCTTTGGTCGATTGCATCTCATTCGTCGTCATGGGGAAAGAAGACATCCAGGACGCCCTCACTGGCGATCATCATTTCATACAGGCGGGCTTCAATATTCTGATGAACTAATCACTCCTTCTGGAAGCATAGGCCATTGACCGTGGTCTGGGTGTGGGCCTTCTTCAGGAAACTCGCGATGGTATCGCGGGTCAGCCCGGTGTCGGGAAGGGAGACGGTGGCAATGTGGTCTCCGTCCATCCCAACATGAAAATCCCCCTCATACTGGAGGGCTTCGAAGGGACTGAGTCCACGGTCATAACGGAGGGCCACACCAGTCTCATACGTCATCTTTTGGTTTTTTGTGTCGGTCTTTATTGTTGTTTTTGCTGTTTTTGGGTACGATAGGGCATCCAGGTCGGTGAAGCGCTGACCGATCCAATTATCTTCCTCCCCGACTACTACAATACGAATATTTCGGTTTCGGCTCTCCTGAATAGACTTCTCTACAAGGCGATTCACGATGCGCTTTCCAAGCCGCCGGGCCTCGTCGCTCTCGTGCATTTCCGCATTGAATAACACTTGCACCGCCTCATTTAATCCTAATACCGACACAAAGCCACAAGATTCGACCAATTCAAATACGGGTTCACTGCTTCGCGATACGGACAAGAGGGCCAGGGGACCTGCGGCACCGCGCTCCATGAGACCCTCCAGAAAATCATAGCGTTCGGAGAGGGCCAGCGCGGCGAGAGCAACGCGCTGATCCAGCGCCTCCATGAAACCCGACTCCTTACCCGTGGCGTAGGCGATTCGGGGCAGGTTCAGCGAGACGCGGGAAAAGGCGGTATGGATCGGTTTCCATGGGGCGTCGGAGGCACTGTTGGTCGTATCGCGCCGAAAGTAGAAGCGAATACGAAATCCAGCTTCGACGAGTCCGGCGGCCTTCGTCAGGAAGGCCTCGCTCCCCGGTGCTTGGAAAAAAGAGGAACCCAGGCAGATTCCGACGGCGGGCGCGACAACCGGAAGTCCCTCGCTGTGGGCCAGGACTTCCAGGAACTGCCAGGCCAACTGCTGCGCCGGGTGTTCGAGTTCACGGTAGGTCTGCTCGGATTCGGCGCCATCCGGTCCCACCACCCTGGCCTCCGCCAGATGATCGGGAACCGCCCAATAGAGGCGCAGCTCAGTGCCGGGACCATCGCCACCGTGGGCGAGGGCACGATAGGCGAATTCGTAGACCATCATCTGGGCAAACTGGTTCAATTCTTCGGGACTGAAATCGCGCACGTAGGGCGCAAAATGATAATTCACCGCGTCCCAGCGTAAGGGAGCCGCCACGCAAGCCTGAAAGCTGGCCGTGGCTTTTGCCAATTGGGCAAGAAAGGTGGCCGCGTTGCGGGGAGGCGAGGCAAAATCAGGCGCACCGGGAAGTCCAACGCCAAAGGCGGCCACCATCGCCGGGGACAGCGTCATCTGGTGCAAACGGTCGGGCTTATCGAGGTCATGAAGATGGAGCGCGCCTTCCAGATGGGCCTCGCTCACGTGGAGTGCGTGAATCTGAGCCAGCGCGTATTCCTTTTTGACCGCACCCGCAAGAATCCGGTCGGTCGCCTGGGGATCCTGCCCCGTCGTCCTGTCGGTGAGTCCGCGAATGATGCGTTCGCAATCGTAAAGCGGAACGCCCAGGCGGCGATGGCGTTCCCGGTATTCGCCCAAATCGTGGGCCACAAGCCGTGCGGCAACCAGTTCGCGGACGAGGGAGGTGGTCAGGGTTTCGATGTTCGCTGATTCGAGTTGCTGCTCAACTTCCATCGCCACCACCAGGGCCATGGAGGACTCCAGGCCCGTCTCCCGAACGAGGGCCTCCACAATCTTATCGCGGTTCCACGATATGATGGTGTCCGCGCTGGTACGCACGAAAAAGCTGCGCTCATCACGCCGCCCGCCACTGCCCTCGTTGCGGGCCTCTTCCAATTCGCCAAGCAAGAGGGCCATGTCCCCTTCGCGCAGACGGCGGATCCGCGCCCGGCGATCCCGGTAGCGGGCATAGGCAAAGGCCGTGCGCACGTGGGTCATCTGAATGAGCACCCGCTCCACGGCATCATGGATATGGTCCACCGTGGGCACATGGCTGCCGAGTTGCTTGGTCATGTATATCGTGACGGCACGCGCCAGGCTGTCGGCAAGCCCTTCGTCCTGCCCCCCGATAGAACGGGCCGCTTGGAAAATGGCGTTCGCAATTTTGCTCCGCTGGAAGCTTTCCTCCCGGCCATTGCGCTTGAGTACCGTAGAAAAAGGCTCGGGGGCCTCCACAAACGGCAAAGGCAGCGACATCTGGGCATCAAAGATACCTTCATGGTCGTGCCCTTCGGGAGCGGGGTGTTCTTCTGGCGATTCGTGAATCATGAGTGGAAATACGACTCTTCGGTATCAGGGTTGGGGCTATGCGGGCGAAGCACACGGGGAACCCGAAGTCTAGCGAATGAAGCCCAGACAAGACAAGCCCGAGAAGGGCAACAAGACGCGATTGCCCCGACGACAGGGCCGACCGGATCAATATGCTGACGGAGAGGCCCGCCATATGCTATACTGGCGACTTGGGGTGTATGGACCGTCTATGCGAGGGGGAGTTGGCTGCGGCGTGGGTTTCTGGGTGTCCGTTGACTTTAGTCAACGACCGCAATTTCTCTGGAAGTCATGGCCGCTGATGTTCTCAAAGGAATGCTAGCGTTGTGTTAGCGCTATATTGAGGTTGTATTAATACGAATAATGCCCACATGATCAAGCGACATTGATCGAAGGAGAGAAAAGTTGAAAATGGACTATCGCGACGAGCATCGAATTACGACGGCGTGTCTGCTGGCAGCTGGCACTGGTAGTCGGCTTCACCCCTTGACCGATTGCAGACCCAAGTGTCTCACGGAAATTGACGGCATACCCATGCTCGAACGGTTGGTTCATTGTTTGATTGATCAGGGGATTAAAAGGCTGGTCGTGGTCGTGGGCCACCTTGAAGGGTACATACGGGAATTCCTGAAGGAATACGAAGGGGCACTCGAAATTGAGTATGTTGTCAGCCCTGTCTACGCGACGACCAACAATATTTACTCCCTGTGGCTTGCGCGGAAAGCTATTCAAGAGCCTTTTATTCTCGTCGAAAGCGATCTCGTATTCGATGCTCCTCTCCTCCGTGGCCTTCTCTATCCCGACAGAATCGCAGTATCTCACATTTTGCCGTGGATGAATGGCACCACCATCACCATGAACTCCGGGCGCATGGTATCCGCATTCAATCTGGGCATCGCCAATAGTCCGATCAACTCACGCTATAAAACGGTCAACATCTGTAGTCTTTCTGAGGCATCCTGGCAAAAAGTCGGCGTGCGCTTGGATGCCTATATCTCCGCTGGCCGAGTGAATGAATATTACGAGGTGGTATTCGAGGAAATGATTGCCGACGGCAGCCTTTCCTTTGAGTGCGTTTTCTTTGATACCGCCTGTTGGTATGAAGTCGACACGCTCGACGATCTCCACCAAGCCGAGCGCATGTCCTGGAAGCACCGCAGGACGACCCGTCCAGCGCTTTTGTCTGGCAAGTCCACGCCTCGCAAGACGGTAGTCCCCTTTCCCCCTGATCGCGCCCCGCTGTTGGGTGCTGCCACCGCAAGCAACTCCGAGTCTTTCCTCCCCCTGAATTGACGATGGCTTAGTGTCAGCACGAAACGTGGTTAACGGACAATGATCGGCGGGGCCTCCGGTAGCACGAACCCATGAAGGCCTCGCATGTTCCTATACAGAAACCTGCCCAATATCGTTTCGATCCTCGGCGTTCTTCCCCTGATAATGCTCTTTTCGGAAAACGGTTTCAGGTACTTGATCCCGCTGATCGTCTACAACAACATCATGGACGATCTCGATGGCATCCTGGCGGGAAAACTCAATCTTCGAAGCGGTTTTGGAGCTGCTCTGGACAATGTTTGCGACGTGTTTGCCCACATCATGCTGGTCATGGCCCTGGGCATGCACTACGGCGGTGTCACGAGTGCCGCCTGCATGGCGGCGGCGACAGCGATATTAATACGGCTCGTCTCCCGGGTTCAGGCACCGCCAAAAACAAGCGTGGGTTCATCGACGAACGAATTGATGCGCCATATGCTCTTCCTGCTCCTCATTGCGGAATATTACGGGTTCAACCCGCTGGCCCCACTGGTCGGGCTGTTCCTGGTGCATGCCGTGTCCATGCTGGTGCCCTATCCTCTGCCTTATCAAATCAGGAGCCGCACGCGGTCCGCAACGGGCATTGGCTTCGTGAACGTCTCATTGGTCGTTGCCTGGCTGATTCCCATTACCGCAGCACCGATTGCCTCGTGCTTTTTTGCCACCTATCTGTATTCATTAATTTCGGGCGGATTCAAGTGGCGCAGGGAATTAAAAAACACAGACCCCGCCGGAGAGCGCTAAGTTGGTAAAATTCAGGAACGCACAATACACTTTTGATATCTAGGGACATCCATGATAGATAAAAGTCAACCAGCAGAGTAGGCGTTCTGCTCCCGCTTTGGCTTATTTTCGAGGGGAGCGCTTGTAGAATGTAGGACATCCGTCCCGGTTGTCACAGGCCGTTCACGGCCTCAATTGGAGGCCCTTCACCGCCCCCAGAGTTTGACAGACGTACCGTCTGTCGTGACAGCCGAGACGGCTGTCCTACATTCTTCTGGCCGCTTTTTGCGTTGCAATCAAGGTGGGCTCATCAAGCACGAAAACGGGAAGCCGGGGACTGCCTCGCCAGGCCTGCGTGGTTTGGCGAGGAACGTTCCGTGGCGAACCGGTACACTGAGGCGTGTAGCAAGAGTCCTCTGGCAGGCGGGGCTGTCCCCACAACAAATCCGGCGCGGGCGACGTGTCAGCTTGGAAGGCTAACCCACGTTAGCATGCACCGGAGAACTTGAGTCGTGCCGACGGATGTAGAGCCGATCCGTTCCAACCTACGACCCATCTCATTGAGCTAAAGCGATGTCCCGTGCTACGGTGGCTTCCATGAAAGCATCTCTCCCCCGACAAGTATCACAGATTCTGCGTCGTTGCCGCCTGATTGCCCATCCGGCCTTGCTCGTAGTGCCCTTGCTCATATGCGCCAACATCCTCGCACAGCCCGCAGTGGGCTTTAACGAACTCGGCGCAAACTACTTCAAAGAGGGGCGCTACGCGGAAGCCTTGGAGCGTTTCGAACGTGCCCTCCAACTGGCGCCAAACAATCCATCCGTCCAGAAAAATATTGGTCTCACCCACCAAGCTCTGGCCAGGGAAGCCTTTGAGCACGATGACACGGCGGCGGCCCTCGCTCATCTTGAAAAGGCAATCGCGATTGATCCGAAGAACCCTGCCCCCCACGTCTTAATTGGAGGTTTTCAGTTTGGCGTCGGCGACCTGCCAGCCGCCCGCTCACACTTGGAAACCGCCCTCCGTCTCGACCCTGCCCAACAGAAGGCCCGCGTACTTCTCGGCGAAATACACTATAGAAACAACGCATTGGCCAAGGCGAAAAAACACTGGGCGCAGGTGCTCAAGGAAAAACCGGACTGGCCGGGACTCCAGGATAAGCTCGACAAGCTGGTGCGCGAGGATAGTGTTGAGTCTGGGTTTCGAGATTATGTGTCCGAGCACTTTAAGGTGCGTTACGCCAAGGCGCTGTCGGAAGAGATGCGCGACCGGGTATTTGCGATTCTGGAGGAGGCCTACCAGGAGATCGGCAAGACGCTGGGTGGCATCTATCCGCCCCACGCCGTTCACGTGGTTCTTTACGACGGCAACCAGTTTTCCGAAGCGACCCAGTCCAAGCAGCATGTGGGCGCCCTCTTCGATGGCAAGATCCGCGCCCCCATAACGAACAAGAAGGGACGTTTTCTGAGCACCGCCACCTTGACCAGCCGACTCCGCCATGAATATGTCCATGTGGTTCTGCGCTACCACGTCGGGAACAAGGTGCCCTGGTGGCTCAATGAGGGCCTCGCCGAAACCCTTTCGCGCGACATGGACCAGAATCGACTGCGTATCCTGCGAAAGGCCTATCGCACCGGCAACACCTTTCCCTTTGCAGAACTGGAAGCCAACGCCCTGCAACGCTTGGACAGCAAGCAACTTCATCTGGCCTATGCCCAGGTCCATGTTGCGGTCAACACCCTCTGGGCGGCCTCGGGGAACGTAAAATTCCAGGTCCTCTTGCAAAAGCTCCGGGCCGATACGTCTCCCGAAGATGCCCTGCGACAAAGCCTCGGTCTGGACTACGCCGAACTGGCGCGCCGCACCATCCAGGCCTGCCAGTAAAAATGAGTCTTCCGGTTCAAGGGTACGGTGTAGTTCAGAGCGACTTTCTTTGACTGTGTTTTTTCCTCGTCGTTGAGCGCCGAAGGTGCGTTCTATATCAGCCTGGGGCAACGCCCCAGGTCTCAAATCAGACAGAATTCAGGGCTGAAGGCCCGGCCCATAATCCAGCGGAAAATGTGTCTCTTGATTGGTATGAAACGGGCTTTCAGCCCTGTGGAATGGCTGCATCCAGAAACCTGGGGCGTTGCCCCAGGCTGGTATGAACCCGGACCTTCGGCCCT
>JAJRPE010000285.1 GCA_024280935.1 Candidatus Hydrogenedentota bacterium | reverse complement strand
TCTTCATTGAAGATCGGTTGATGACCACTGCCCAGGTCGATAATGGAAAGGCGGCGCATCCCCATGGCAATGGGACCGTCGACGAAGGTGCCCTCGTCATCAGGCCCCCGATGAACGATGGCCTTGAGCATGGGGTCCAGGCGATCTTTGGGCGCGCCATTCCAATCCAGGATTCCAGCAATTCCACACATCAGGCTTGGCTGCTTTCTTCTTCCTTGAGGCGACGGCATTCGTCGCGCTCCCCGAGATAATAGGCCCAATGGATTACGACACGATGGATCACGTTATAGGGGATGGTGTCCAAACGAAACGTTCCCAAGGTGTAGAGCATATCGCGAACCAGCTCCTTGCAACATTGAAAAATCTCACGGGCCGCGTCGGGCTGTTTTCCATAAATGGTCACATAGGCGATGCCATGGCGATACCGTTTTTTGAAGAGTCCCCGTATGGTGTAGTTGTGGGAATGCTCCACCACCGAATCCGGGACCAACTCAAAACGAGCGCCTTTTTCCTGGCAAGTGCGGGACCAGGCGATATCTTCCGCATAGCCGTCTTCATAGAAATGGGTTGCTTCCCACAGCTCTCGACGAAATGCACAGGCCACTGCCGAAAAGAACTCCGGGCTTTTTTCGATAGTTCGGGCGCTGTAGGCCCGTTCAAAGTCATACTTGTCGATAAAACGGGCACATTCACGGGGAATCTGTTTGCTTACGGTGGCATCGGCGGAAGCATCCAGGACTGGCGCAAGAAGTTTTTCCAACCACATGGAGTCCTGTGGAATGGCATCGGCGTTGAGAAAAACGACGATGGGTTCCGTCGTGCGCTCCAGCATCATGTTAAGCACCGGACCCGGAACATAGTCTTCCGGGGCAATTTCCACCACATTTTCGGGCTTGGGATTGAAGGCCTTCACGGCTTCCAAGGTGCCATCGGTAGAGCCGGAATCGACGTTGTAAAGCGTGTAATCGGTGTAGCTCTGCTCCGCCAAGGCAGCCAGGGCCGTGTCGGCGTGGGGCTGCTCATCCTTCGACCGCATGATAATGGCCACGGTCGAGGAAGGCGCATCGGTGGCGTTTTCTGGCGCTACCGTTTTGTCCTGATCATCTACCACGTAGACCCAACCCTTCTTGCCGATATAACGATCATCCAAAGGACTCCCAGAGCCGTAAAACCAAGGCCTCGTCTTCCTTCTTTCCCACCCTGCTCAGCAAGGCCGGAAGGCGCTTGAGTATACGATCACGGGGGTGCAAAAAGCATTCTCCAAAGCTTGGAAGCATCCCTGCGGTCGTCCGTAAGTTACGGTAAACATTCTTCATAGGACTTTTGGGGCGCAGAATCGGCAAGCGTGTAGACAACGCCTCGTAGGCCGCCCAATTGAGGTCGGGCAAAGCGAGTCGTTGCTGTTCATACCATAGAAATACGGCATCAAAAAGTACGGCTGTTTCGTCGTACCACTGTTGAAGACTTTGTCCGTCAGGCAGGTCATGGGACGGGCGAAACTTGAATTCAAGGGCCCCTTCGTAAGCGGCTTTCAGTTTCTCGCTCTCGGGCACCCCCGTGAGCGTTGCTGCTCGAATTCGCTCTCGCCGAATCGCATAGCTGGGATCATAATTACCCATGATAAAAAGAATGCCATCACCCAGGGCCATAAGCGCTTTGTACATGTTCCGTATCACGAATTCGTGTTCATCCTGACGCAATGCACGGTCTTCCCGCAGGAGCATATCGGCCATAAGCAGACCAATCCCCCGGTTCATGAAAAGGCGGGCACCCTCTTCCAGGGGCGGGTGGGCCTGATCGTAGTCGGGCAGGGCCGCAAGAATATCTTTGGGACCGTGGACAACATGATGGCCCGCCTTCAACTCCATGAACATCAATTCGTAGGGCTGCTTGGGCAAGTCCATGCAGGGCATGGGCGGACCAAAGTCGACATGGATACCACAATCGGGTTCGACGGCCGCCTTCACCGCCAACAATTGCTCGGCAAGCCACTTGCGGCGCTTGCGGGAGGAATAGGGCACGACGACAAAGAAATCGTAGTCGTTATAGACCCGCTCTTCGCCATCCACCACATAGACCCCGCCTTCGCCACGTCCATAGCCGCCGCCAAGAATCAATGCGCTCAGGTTCTCAGCGCCCACCGCAGACAGGGCAGCCTCGCGCACGCCATCCAAGTCGCGGGCAATCCGGCTTTCCAAGGCCTCTGATCCATCTACCGTAAAGCGCATCCATGCTCCGAACAGGCCCCACAGTTCACCACGAGAGGGCACCTAAGTTAATACTTGACATAAAATTATTATATCGATAAAAGTGTAGCATAGAACGGGAGTGGGAACAACTGGGCAAAATGGGCTGTCACGAATAATCAGTAACCACCGGCAGAGCCGGGGGTATGAGGAGGGCCCCTAAAAGGGGCCGGTGTCACCGGTAAAACCGAAAATACGAGTGCTCTTTTAATCCACGAAGTGGATGACGGAACTTAGCCCAGTGTGTAGCGAGGTACG
>JAJRPE010000284.1 GCA_024280935.1 Candidatus Hydrogenedentota bacterium | reverse complement strand
GTAGTTAGCGTTGCGCCCGACAAGCAGGTCGCAACCAGAATCAGTGTCGAAGCGCCCCGAGGGACGCCCCCCATCAACGTTGCCGTCGATGTGATAAATGTTAGCAAATCCATAAAGGCAATGTCAACAATTTATCGTCGGCCCCCGCAACGAGGACAAACGCCCTCTTGAGAGACCAACAGTCCTATCGCACATCGCTGCGCGATAGAATTAGCATTCAAATTTCAATGATAGCGAAACAAAGCCTCGCCAAGGTGCCCTGTTCATTGACACGAGAGAATAACTCGAAAAGCAATAAATGCTATCCTTGCTTCCTTTTTTTGCGGAGTTTTCGCAGACAATGAAGTGCGTAAACCAACGCTCGCTGAACAGAGGACACGTAGTATGTCACTTGGCGGAGGGGCAAGTCAACCAGCAATCGTCTTTTCGCGATGGAAACCACGATAATGTGCATTTCGGACCCAATTCGCTTCCTTTTCTCCAACGAGTATGGTCTTTCAGACCCTTGCCGACTTGGAAACCGCGTTGGGCTAACGGGGGGGATACCGCACCAAGCTTCCTGGCCCCGGTGGATTTAAGCCAGGCACGCTTAGGGAAAGCCCCACGTCGGGTGCCACGGGTCCGCCGCCTTACTCCGCACCGCTGTCCCGGCCATACCAACGCGCGATGCGTTCTGGGGAAACACCCAGGGGAAAGGCAAAGAAGGTGAGGATGTTCTTCGCGGTCAGCCGGATAGTACCCTCCCGCGACCAACTGCGGGCCGAAGTGCGGACACGGGCGGGCACCGTAACGACCGCCCCAAGTTTCTTTGCACCCCGCGCCAACTGGTAATCCTCGAGTATGGGAATCTCCTGATAGCCCCCCAAGGCCACAAAGGTCTCCCGCCGAAGAAAAAGCGCCTGATCCCCATAAGGCATACCCAGATAGCGACTGCGCCAGTTGGCCGTCATTTCGACCCAGCGAAAAGCAGCGCCGGGTCCATTGATACGTAGCTCAAAAGCGCCCAGGGCAATCCCTGAAAAAGACAGTACACGCCGGACCCAATCTCCCCCATCCCGAGGCAAGCGGGTATCCGCATGGAGAAAAAGGAGTAGCTCGGCCTCGGTTGCAGCCGCACCGGCATTCATCTGGATGGCCCGCCCACGGCCGCTTACGACCACTTTGGCCCCCCCTTGGCGGGCAATAGCCACCGTAGCATCAGTGCTCCCCCCGTCCGCCACCACGATTTCGCAATTCTCCAAAGCTTCCAGATCCGCCAGCAAGCCCCCCAGACGGTCTGCTTCGTTCCAGGTGGGAATGATCACCGCGATTTGCGCCCGTACGTGGGCGGTCTCCCACTGCGTGAGGTCTTCGGGATAGTCCACATCCGACAAGGGCGCTAACTCGTGAACCTTGAGTTCAAGGGCCGCTGCGCGCTCACGGGTATGGGCCAACACCGAATCCGTGCCCCATTCCATATCGGCAAAGAAGGCCTCCAGCTCCTCGGGAACACCATGGAGCGCCATGCCAATAAGATAATAGCCCCCATCCGTCGCCGGGCCGAGAACCAAATCATTTTCATCCAGGGCGTCGAAGGCCGCCGTGGTCAGCGCACTATCCAAACCGGGACAGTCCGTGCCCACAATAACCACCTTGCCATAGGCCTGCGTAAATCCATTGTCAAAGACTTCCGCCATGCGCGCCCCCAGATCCCCGCTCCCTTGGGCTTCATAAAGGAGCCTTGGGCCAAGCCAGGAGCGCATCGTCGCCCGATCCGCACCCGTATATTGCACCTGCGTATCCACATCGCCGCGCACAGGCGGCGCGACCGACAAGGTGTGCTCCGTCATTTGGCGCTGCTGTTCCGCCGCCCCCTCGGGACCCAGAGCCGGGATAAGGCGGGTCTTCGTTGTGCCCGCCTCGGGATAGCGGGTGAAGAAAACCAGCAGTCCCGTCTTCAGCGTGGGCCGCGCCAGCAACGCGGAAAAGAATATGGTGCTCAATATCTTGTAACCCGCCCCCACAACACCCCGGATCGTCCCCGAAATCTTGGAAACACCCACCCGCTTCCGGTAGGAAACCGGCACTTCATCCGCAGGAACCGCGTGAAGCGCCGCCTTAATCTGCATCTCCACCGTCCAGCCATAGTCCTGATCCGCCATGTCGAGCTGGTGGAGTGTCCGGTAGCGAATCGCACGAAAAGGCCCCAAATCGGTGTAGCGAATGCCCCAAAACAGCCGAATCAGCCTGGTGGCCAGCCAATTTCCAAAGCGGGCCTGGGGCGTCAGCGCTCCCCGCTCCCATTCCCCCCGGACGCGGGAACCAATCATCATATCCACTTCGCCTTGGATAATGGGGTCCACCAACAGAGGCATCTCTTCCGGGTGGTCACTGTAGTCTCCATCGAGAAAAACCACGATATCCGGGGCGCCCAGCGCCGCTATTCCGCACAGGCACGCCGCACCGTAGCCCCGCTGCGGCTCCACCACCACCCGCGCCCCGTGGGACGTCGCCACCTCCCCCGTGCCATCCTCGGAACCATTGTCCACCACGACAATATCATCCACCCATGGGGGAATGGCGTCGATGACCTGGCCAATAGAGGCCACTTCGTTAAGGACTGGTATGATAACTGCGATGCTATGTTCGTTTCGCATAGGACTCCTGCGGGTGGCCCGAAGCGGCGCAGCACGTGGCCTCACAACCCATCATCGAGCTATGCCACATTTGGCGCTGCTTCCACGGGCTGGATGCTATCAAATGAAGGGGGCGCAACGGTAATGTCGGTATTTCAAACGAATTAACCGCTGCCTTTCCAACGTGCACTAACGTGGGACAATGACAAACACTTCATCCCAACAAGTCCACCGCCACACATTCAAGGGAGCTAACGTGGCTTAGCCTTCCAGGCTGAGATAAGGGCCTGTGCCTCGTACAAATTCGTAGCTCTTAATATGATTGAATTTAGGGCGATGGTCACGTAATCCTGGGATGCTGTTCAAATCCATCAAAAAATACGGCGGCACTGGGCCAGGAGGTCGGACATTCCTGTCCGACATAAAGGGCGTGTCGCTCAATCTAACCCGCGAGGGATTGTGGGTCAAACCCGCCGCTAAAAGCACCGGTGGGATGCCCACGTTACATTGTTCCTGCCTTGAAAATCACACCGATATTCCGCATAAAATCCGATAAAGAGTTGAATTTCATCGCTAACGGGTGCGGCGAAGCCCCATGAGCGACTGTCCCTCCTTCGAAATTGATGCCAGCGCCCTGCTAAAACCGGGGAAAGAGAAGATACTGGTACGCGCAGACCACCATGTCCTCTGTATCACCGTTGAAGTGGAAGAATAACATTTCAAATTCTGTAGCGCACCTGCAACCAACACCATATGCCGACAACGGCCGACGTGAATTTACACTGGATTTCGAGCGAAGCTCGTCGGTTGTGTGTTGTCCACCAAATCCCCATCCGCCACGGCGCGTCTGCGCCCCCCGGCGTTGTGAAGAATTGGACGAACTGGCGGCGCGGGGCCTTGAATACGGTCGCTATTTTCACGTCTAATCCTGATGTAATTCCTCAACTGCGAACAAACGAGAAGGTACGACGCAATGAAACTCTGCTTGCTACCCGCGCTGGTGGCCCTCGGCCTACTACTTTCCCACGCCCCCGCCCAAGCCTGCGCCATGTTCACCATGGTGTCAAGAGACACCGTTCTCATGGGGAACAACGAGGATTTCATCAAACCAGGCTATGTCTGGTTTGTGCCTGCGGCGGAGGGACGGCTGGGGCGCGTCAATTTCGGCTTCAAGGACAAGTTCGCCCAAGGCAGCATGAACGAGAGCGGGCTTTGCTTCGACGCGGCGGTGGTCCCCGAGGTGGCGTGGGCGTCTGACCCCGAAAAGGAAAACGTCGCCAAAGGCACGAACAACCTCCTTGAGTACATCATGAACACCTGCGGCACCGTGGAGGAGGCGATTACCCTCTTTGAGACCTACAACTGCCCGTACCTCGCGAGCAGTCAATTCATGCTGGCGGACGCCACGGGCGCATCAGCGGTAGTTGCGTGGTTGCCCGGTACGGGACTAAGCGTCGTGCGGCGCACGGGTGACTATCTCATCAACACGAACACGCGTCTGGAAGTTTCCCAGTTCCGGTGCGAACGCTACGTGCTGGCGGAACGCAAACTCGCCAACGCCACCGCACCCTCCGTGGAAGTGGCCCGCGACACCCTCGATACCATCCACCAGGAAGGGGAAGGGGCCTTCACCTCCTACTCCAATGTTTATGACCTCAAGAAACGCCTGGTCCACGTGTACAACCTCGCCAACTACGACGAGGTAGTGACCTTCGACCTCACCGCAGAATTGGCGAAAGACCCCCGCCGCGTAGCGTTGAAAAAACTCTTTCGGAACAGTCCAAAACTGAGTGCGCTCCGCAAGGCCAAGCGGCGCAGCTATGAAACCGCGATAGCGCTACCGACGAATTCGTTGGCCCGTTTTTCGGGGAAGTACAGCGTAATGAACGGCAAGGCAATCGTCGGCATAGAGGTGGAAGGCGATATCCTTCGCCTGGTTCCACCGGACGGAAAGGCCGCCCATCTTTTCCCCGAAAGCGCGACCAAATTCCGAATCCGTGAAGGTGGTCAATTAACTTTTACCCTATCTCCCGACGGTGAAGTCACCGGCTTCGTCCTCCACCGTAACGGCGACCATGTCGGCAGCAAGCTGCCGGAATAGTGAATGTAGAATAGTGAATAGTGAATTCTGGTATAACCTCAGTTTCGCTGAAAGAGTAGTGGTATGCGTTCACGGAGTTTAGATGAGTAAGGAGGCGCGAGGAATCTCAGGACAGGAATCTCAGGACAGGAATCTCAGGACAGACTGCGAATAAACTGGTGTTTCCCCTTGTGGGTCCCCAAATGAGCCCAATTTCCACCCAAAAATGGCGACACCCGCGCCTATTAAGTGGTGGTCGGCGGTGAATCTCCGATCAGACATTCATTCCTCATTCGCATTTCACCTTCGGCACTGGCGGATTCCACGGGCAGCTATACCGGTTCCCCTGTCCCGACACTGCCAGGCAACTCGTGTCTCGTGATTCTGCTTGAGAAAAACTGCGATGCACCAGAATACTCCGGCACCGGACATCCTCGACGGGAGCGCGTGTAGAATGTAGGACATCCGTCCCGGTTGTCACAGGCCGTTCACGGCCTCAATTAAGGCCTTTCGCCGCCCCCGGTGTTTGACAGACGTACCGTCTGTCGTGACAGCCGAGACGGCTATCCTACATTCTTCTGGCCGCCCTTCACGTAGCAATCAAGGTGTGCTCATAAAGCGCTGGGTGATGCGTTGGGAAGGGTGTTCACGTTGGTGGAGTATTTCAGCCCCCCTCCTGCTCACCGTGGACGTTGTCGCAAAGGGCCACGATCACCTGTACCACGATGGGTCGCCCCTCGGCAAGATCCGCGCCGATTCGCTTCTGCACGGCAGACCCCGCGTTCGCCCAGTCCGTTGCCGCAAACGAGGTCACGACAAGCAGACCGATGGACGCGACCTTTGATCGGATATCTCTCATTTATTTTTTATTTGTTGCTACTCGGTGCATTCCTGCATAGCGATCAGTTCCTGCGGCGTGGGCCAGTGTTTCAGGGAATGGGGTGCAGCATCGTTATTACGAAGATCCTGGAACCAGACGCCGTGCATGGTGTCGTCATCGCTGGCGAAGGGGCGTCCATTGCTTGCGAATAGCAGGGGCACTATCCGAGTATGGTCCTTCGCGTTCGTAGGACACTCATCCGCTTGCGGCTGATAGGCGTGGCTGTGCCTTGCCGCTTCGTCCAAGGCCTTTCGAAGATCGATGTTGCGGCGTTTGGCCTCAACGATGGCGGCTATCATCCCGCCACAAAAAAGCACGTAGTCCGCATACCCATCACCCGCCGGGTAGAAGGCGATGGCCTGGTTACGCCCTGCCTGGGGACGGGCACCCTTCTGCCATGTGCGCACGATAGAGTCCGCTTCCCAGCCCTGGGCGCGCAATTGGGCATCGATAGCTTCGCGGGCCTCGCCTTCGCTCAGGTCGAATAGCTCTGCCGCTTGTCGGGCCTGCCGGGTCAAGGCAGCCTGCTCTTGTGCCGTCGCCCGGGCCGCCCCGGCCTGAACATCGGCAACCCGATCTCGGTGCTGCTTCGACAGGCCGGCCCGACGGGCTTCCGTCTCCTCCGCCAATTCCAGGGCCGCCGCCAGCGCCACATAGGTTTTTTCTGCGCGGGCCTCCGCCGCTTCCTGCTCGCGCCGGGCCTTGCGGAGGGCGTCTTCAGTTTCGTCGGCGCGGCGTTCGCTATCCCATCGTTCCTTGCGCAGCCGGTCCAATTCCTCCTTGAGTTTGGGAGAGGCCTGGCGGGGGTTCGGTGGCAAGACGAAGGGGCCGGGGCGATATCCGGGGTCCCGAAAGGCCTGATGGAACCACACGGCGAGCCGGTGGGCCAGCCTCAATTGCCGGACGGCTTCCTGACGTGTACCGCCGCCCTCGTGGGCCGCCGCATTGCCCGCCTTGCGAAGGCCATGAAATATATCCGCCATTTCGCGGGTAATAATATCTTTTCGCTTGAGCTTTCGGAGAAGATCGCTGAAACCATCCTCCCGCTCAACACAGAGGGTGTTGTAGGCGGCGGCCAGTTCCGCGAGTTCTTCGGCGAGTTGCCGGAGCTTGATAAACGTCGTATTGGGATCATCCAGCACATAGCGCTCCGCCCGCGCGGCGTACTCCAGCAAATGATCGCCATGATCGCCCAGAAAGGCAAAATTGAGTGATTGTAGTCTTGGTGTCTGCACGGCAGTCCCCGGTTGTGTCCGAGAAGATGATGCAACACCCGCGACCTCGTATACAACAGAGAAGGCGGCTTCCACAGGGACGGACTCGCGCCCGCGATTTCGGTTTGGTGATTGTCGCGTGGTGGCGAGCAAGGTGCCGTTGGCAGCAAGACGCCCGTAGAAGCGCGTGCCCGTCCCGGCGGGCTTGGGGAAGCTCCCTTCATGGTCTCGGGTGCCCTCATATCTGCCACCGGGACATGCCCCCGCATCTTCGTGCTCTGTGAATACCGTGGGTTACTGCGCTGGCCCGAAAGCTTGTTTCGCTTCCACAACGAACTAAGCGGGGGTACGTCCCTGAGGAAGCCGTAGTGCCCAACGCCAACGGGGTACCCAGACACGCAGCCGTCCTACTCCGGTACAGCCCCCCCGCCCCCCGTTGGGGCGTTGTGGATGGCAGTTCTACGCCAACAGCTCGTGCATCACGTTGCCATGTACGTCGGTGAGGCGGAAGTAGCGGCCCTGGTATTTATAGTTGAGGCGCTCGTGGTTCAGGCCCAACTGGTTGAGGATGGTGGCTTGCAGGTCGTGGACATGGACGGGATCGCGGACGACGTTGTAGGAAAAGTCGTCGGTCTCGCCGTGGACCATGCCCGGCTTGATGCCGCCGCCCGCCATGAAGATGCAGAAGTTTTTCGGGTGGTGATCCCGCCCGTAGTTCGACTCGGTGAGGGTTCCCTGGCTATAGATGGTGCGGCCAAATTCGCCGCCCCAGATGACGAGGGTGTCATCGAGCATGCCCCGTTGTTTCAGGTCGGTGATGAGGGCTGCCGTGGGTTGATCGACATCCCGGCACTGGCCGGGAAGTTCCTTGGGCAGGGAACCGTGCTGATCCCAGCCCATGTGGTAAAGCTGAATGAAGCGCGTGCCCCGTTCGGCAAGGCGGCGGGCGAGGAGGCAATTGGAAGCAAAGGTGCCTCGTTTCTGGCACTCGGGTCCGTAGAGGTCCAAGGTGCTTTGCGGCTCGTCGGAGAGGTCGGTCAGTTCCGGCACGGAGGTCTGCATCCGGTAGGCGAGTTCATATTGCTCGATGCGCGTGACGATTTCGGGGTCCTGGTATTCGGCGTAGCTCTGCGCGTTCAAGGCGGCGATATCGTCGAGCATTTTGCGCCGCAGGGACTTGTTCACCCCAGGCGGGTCGGACAAATAAAGCACCGGGTCGCCCGCGCCGCGAAACTTCACGCCCTGATACACCGAGGGCAAAAAACCGCTGCCCCACAGGCGGTCATAGAGGGGCTGGCAACTGGGCCGTCCACTGCCCCGCGAACTGAGGGCCACGAAGGCGGGCAGGTCGCGGTTCGCGGAGCCGAGGCCATAGGAAATCCACGCGCCCATGCTGGGGCGTCCAGCGAGTTGGGCACCCGTCTGAAAGAAGGTCATGGCCGGGTCGTGGTTGATGGCCTCGGTGTGCATGGTCTTGATGATGCAGATATCGTCGGCAATCCCGCCAATAAAAGGCAGGGTCTCCGAAATCCATGCGCCGCTCTGGCCGTGCTGCTTAAATTTGAAGACCGACGGGGCCACCGGGAAACGGGTCTGGCTTGAGGTCATGCCTGTCAGGCGTTGGCCCATACGAATAGAATCGGGCAGGTCCTTGTCGAACATCTCCCTCATCTTTGGCTTGTAGTCAAAGAGATCAAGCTGTGAGGGCGCGCCCGATTGAAAGAGGTAGATAACCCGCTTGGCCTTGGGCGCGAAATGGGGTGCACGCAGGGCCATCGGATCTTTCGCAGTCGTTGCGGAGAGATCCGGGTTTAGCAAAGTTGCCAGGGCTGCCGTGCCGATGCCGGTGGCGCACCTGCCAAAAAACTGCCTGCGGTTGATATGAAGTTTTTGTTCGAGTAGTGGGTCCATTGTCTTGTGCCTTCATTTTGGAAAACCGATATAAAACAAGAAAGAGCCACGTCATTCCCACGCACGTGGGAATCCAGAACGCGGCAGGTTTACATCAAGTCACTACTGGATCCCCGCGTTCGCGAGGATGACGGTCTTGGCTGTGGTCCTGCCACTTATTCTCGCGTAATAATTTCATCGAGGTTAAGCATAACCGAGGCGACGGCGGTATAGGCCGCCAATTCGACATCGGAAATACTTGGGTCGGGTTCGGAGTCGCCAATGCCAAGAAAGGCGCTGACATCTTCGGGGGCCTGGCTGAAGTGGCTCTGGTAGTCGCTGAGTCCACCAAGGAGCACTTCCTGCCGCGCCAGATTGGGTTCCTGCGCCAGGGCAAGCCGGTAGCCATAGCGGATGCGCTCCGAAGAACGGGAGCCGCCTTCATTAATCATACGCTGGGCAAGATGGCGTGCCGCCTCCACGAAGGTCGGGTCGTTCAGCAGCACCAGCGCCTGCATGGGCGTATTGGTTGCTTCATTGCGCAGGGAGCAACGCTCGCGGCCCGCCGCGCCGAAAATCTGCATGCGGGGCGGCACGATAGTCCGCTTCCAGAAGGTGTAGAGGCCGCGACGATAAAGCTTGCCACCGGTATCGGGCGTGTAAAAGTTGGTCGAGAATTCGTCTTTGTTCTGGAAGGTCAGGGACGACCACATGCCATCTGGCTGATAGGGAAAGACCGAAGGACCGCCGATCTTTGGGTTCATCAGCCCGGCAACCACGAGGGCTTGGTCCCGCAATTGTTCCGCCGGGAGCCGCAGTCGGGGCGCCCGCCCCAGCAAAAGGTTTTCCGGGTCTTTGGCCTGATGGGCCGCAGTAACCACCGAACTCTGCCGGTAGGTGGCGCTCATGACGATGCGCTTCTGCATGGCCTTTACGTCCCAGCCGCTTTCAACAAAGGTCGTGGCCAGCCAATCGAGGAGTTCCCGGTGGGTGGGCGGCGTGCCCTGGGTGCCCAGATCTTCGCTCGTCTTGACGATACCGCGCCCAAAATACATCTGCCAGTAGTGGTTTGCCCGTACCCGCGCGGTCAGGGGATGTTTTGGCTCCAAAAGCCACTTGGCCAGGCCCAGACGATTTTTAGGAAGGGACTCGTCCATCTCCCCAAGGGCTGCGGGTACGCTGGGGAAAAGCTTCTCGGACGTGTCCGGCGCGTCATAGGCACCCCGATTAAGGAAGAAGGTGTCCCGAGGAATTTCCAGCTGGTCCATGACCATGGTGGTAGTTATGCTGCGCTTGAGGACTTCCAGCGCGCTTTCTTGTTTCGCAAGTTCCGCACGCTTACCAACCCAGATGGAATCCCGCGCCCGAAAACGATTTCGGAGCTTGTCCCGGCTCGCCTGGCTGCGTTCCGCCGGTGGGGTTGCCAGCTCTTGCATGAGCGCCAGGAGATTACGACCGCCATCGTCGATAACCCGGAAATAATAGCCCGCTTCGCCGCCATAGTTCACGATCTTGATGAGCAGGTCATGGGTGCCCGGCTCCAGGAAGAGGTCGATTTTGTCCTGATCGGCTCTAACCTGCCGTCCCACGTTGTTCACATGGCGGAGGTCGCCGTCCACCCACAACTTGATGGCATCGTTGCTGCCCAGCGAGAGGGACAAGGCGGTGGGGGAGCTGACCGTAATTTGGCGATGGAGGTAGTGGACCAACTGTTTCTCGCCTTCAAGGGGAATGACTGTGCCATCCTTCCACTCGGGGCGGGCTTCCCAGCGCAACTTGGCCTTGCCATAAACCGCTTCCGGGTCGTAACCCGACTCTGGTTTGCGCACCATGTCGAGCAGCTTTTTACTGTCCTTGCTTTTCAGTGCCAGGGGTCCGACGTGGTGCCAAGTACCAAGCTTGGGTTGTGCCCATTGGGCGATGGCCCGGGAAGGTGATTGGGCCAGGCGAAAGCGCCCCACGGTATGCTGACCATACTTGGAGTCTTGCCGGATACGAAGGGTGATTTGGTCGCCCGCCTCCATGATGGCACCGTCGTCAAGGACAAAAATAGCGGTGCGGTTTTCCCGCTTGACATGAGAACCGGTTGCCCAGCCCGTTTCCGGGTTTCCGTCAATGGCGTTGACGATGCGATAATCGTCGTTTTCCTGGGCATAGTCGGCCAGTGCCGTTGCCACCGCCAGGAGTTCGTTCGTATCGGGTGCGCTGGTGGGCCTGCGCCACACCTCAAACTCGTTGATGACAATGTTGCCATTAGGGGAGCGGCCCGGCCCTGTTTCCGGCAGGGATTCGTCGGTAAAGAGGTCGAGCTTAAACGCGCCAATCGGCCCCGTCGCCTCAAAGGTAATTTCGTAAACCTCCTTGGCAGGATTGGGGCCATCAGCCACGAAGAGATTGTCGGTGTTACGGCTCAGGTTGGCCCCGTTCTCGGTCTTGGTCGCGACGGTGCCGAGTTCTTCCCAGGTCTGTGCTGCGAAGGTGGCGGAAAGCATCCCTTCCCACGCCGCTTGCAGGGCATCCAGCCGTTCGTCGGGGGCATCGATGGCCCGTGCCAGACCAGCAATCTTCTCGGTCAGCGCCGCTCGCTGTTCCCGTTGTGCGGCTGTGGGCACCTCAATGAAGGGCTTGTCGTTACCCCGCTCCCCGCCTTTTCCTTTCTCCGGTACCTGGTCAAAAAAGGCGTAGAATTCGTAGAATTCCTTTTGGGTGAAGGGGTCAAACTTGTGATCGTGGCACCGGGCGCAGCCCATGGTGAGCCCCATCCACGTCGTGGAGGTTGCCTTGATGCGGTCAACCACATACTCCACGGCGTATTCTTCCGGGATGATGCCGCCTTCGCCGTTGATGCGATGGTTCCGATTGAAACCCGTGGCAATCTTCTGTGAAAGGGTGGCTTTGGGGAGCAGGTCACCCGCGAGTTGTTCCACCGTAAATTGGTCGAAGGGCATGTTGTCGTTGAAGGCCTGGATTACCCAGTCGCGCCAGGGCCACATCGTCCGCTTCGTGTCCCGCTGATAGCCGTTGGTGTCGGAATACCGCGCCGCGTCCAGCCAGACAAAGGCCATGCGCTCGCCATAGTGGGGCGATGCCAGGAGTCGATCCACCAGATTTTCATAGGCCCTGTCGCTTGTATCGGCGAGAAAAGCATCCACCTCGGCGGGCGTTGGGGGAAGGCCTGTCAGATCCAGAGAGAGCCGACGAATAAGCGTTTCTTTGGGGGCTTCCTGTCCCGGTGGCAGACCGGCCTTGTCGAGCTTTTGGAGGATAAAGCGGTCGATGGGACTCCGGCACCAGGCCGCATTGGAAACAGCAGGCACGGCAGGTTTCAGCGGCGGAACGAAGGCCCAATGGCCCTCCCACGCCGCGCCCCCTGCAATCCATGCGCGAAGGGTTTCGATTTCCTCGGGAGATAGCTGTAACGACGCCTTGGCGGGCGGCATGCGCTCTTCGGGATCTTGGTGGCTGATGCGCTGAAAGAAGGGGCTCGATGCCGGATCACCGGGGACGATCACGGGGCCGTCATCAGACATGCTTTCGAGTATTCCCGCACGGGTGTCAAAACGGAGCCCTTTCTTACGGGCCTTCTCGTCGGGACCGTGGCACGTGAAGCACTTCTCCGAAATGATGGGAAGCACGTCCCGGTTGTAGTTGACCGATGCGGCTGCGGCATCTTCCAGCAGCCCCGCACCCGCCAAGACACATGTCACGACCACAAGGGGGATCTGTCGACCCCACGATATTGAATACTTCACGTTGCCATACTCCTGCTGCCTTATGCTGCGTAAAGGTTAGTTTACAGGAATTGGTGGTACGCAACAAGAAGCCGAGCGCTCGAATTTGGCGTGGATGGGGCCGGGAAAGAGGTGCGTGTTCACAAATTGCCTGGGGTGCCACGGACAAGGGGCGATAGCCCTTGCCCGTGCCTGAAAAACATGATTCATCCGGTTGAGGGTACATTGGGATAAGCCTATCCTGTGAGTTTGCCTTTCGTGCCGAAAATGCGGGTTCCCTACCAGTCCTTATCATTTCCCCAGCGTTTTGGTGGATTGTAGCCCCAGACAGCCGCATAGTATTGAAGGTATCGGAGCCGCTAACACGTTATTATAGGTCCGCCTGTCGCCCCGAAGGGGCACAACAGGATAGCCTAGGGCAACGCCCTGGGAAAACAGGTGCCACAGACCAAAAGCCCTGAAAGGGCGACATAGCACGTCATGGCACCCCCTGTTGCGCCCTTTCAGGGCTGATAATAATTTCGGCATCAAACCCAGGGCGTTGCCCTGGGCTATCCTGTTGGGGCCTTTCAGGCCAAACAACAATACGTCTCAAGCGTTAAGACCTTGAGCGCAATGGGTAGGCGTCAAAGCCGGATGTACGCTTAACCCAGATGAACCGAAAAAGGGGTGCGTGTTCACAAATTGCCCGGGGTGCCACGGACAAGGGGCGACAGCCCTTGCCCGTGCCTGAAAAATGGGTCCAACAGGAAGTCCCTTTCGTCGCTCAGGTCTCTCTTGTCCCTTGCTCCCGATCACAAAAAAGGCCCCTCCGCCGCACTGGCAGAGGGGCCGTCTTGGGCTATCTCAGGTTCGGGGTTATTTCACTTCGAGCATCACCGGCACAGAGACCGCCTCCATCTCGGTGTTGTAGTAGGCATAGACCCTCGAAGCCGGTGTCTGAGCCTTGAGGGGGAATTTTGCCCGGAGGCCGTAGCTGAAAGTTATGGTGGCCTTGCCTTTGATTTCCTCGAAATAAAGGATGATTTGGCGGCCTGCCACATCGTAGCGACTAATGAGATCGCTCGCCACCAGCTTTTCGAGGTCGGCGCGTTCCACCTTGAAGCCCGGAGGCACGCCCAAGTCGATAATCGTCATCTCAGTTTGGCCGGGCAAGTTGTTCTTCACCGTGACCGTGGCAGTCACCAGATCATTCACCGCGAGGGTCGTCTTGTCATAGGCCACATCGATGCTGAACGGCTCGGCTTTCGGTTGACGATGGCTCCAGGGTGCGTAGTGGCGGCCCACCACCTGATAGAGCATGCTGCCTTCGCCGCTGAACTCGATGCGCACCTTGTTGTTTCCGATTTGGGTGACGTCGCCTGCGTCCACGAGCCGCATGACATCGGCGTTGGCCTCGGTAACTTGGAACTCACTGATGACCTCGCCGTTCACCAACACGCGAACCTTGGCGTTAACCTCGCTGGTCTGGTGCTGCAAGGACATGATGAGGGCCTTCAGGGCGAGGATGGTGGACTGGGTGGAACCCCAATGGCCGCTGGCCTGTTTTTTCTGGATGAGCCACGTGAGGGCCTCGGTGGTGACATCGTGGTATTTACCGGCCTTCATGAAAGCGATAGCGACCAGCGCCGTAGCCTCCACATCCGCAGCGTCACCGTGGGTGAAGGTCACGGTCGCCGCGCCCTTCCAATGGCTCGTCTTGTCCTCGCTGACGCGCATGCCATGGAGTTTTTCAAGCACACTCGCTGCCGTGGCATCCTTCTTGTCCCACGAGACGAGGGCGTTGGCCACCAGGGCAAGGGTGTAGGCGTCCTCCGCCTTCTGCCAGTGCTGTTTCAGGTATTGAATGGCCCGGTCGATGCCTCCGTCGCGCTGTCCGTTGGCCAACAACGCATCGGCGATGTAGGCGGTGACGAGGACATCGCTGCCCTGGATGTTGCCCCACGACTCCGCGTGGAGATAGTTCGCGTCGGGTTTCCAACTGCCGTCCGACTCTTGCTGGCTCAGGAGCCACGCATGGGTCCGCGTCATGAGATTGGGGTCGACCTCATGGACCTTGTCCATGTCGTAGAACTCTTTGAGGCCCCACGCCGTGAGCACTTTGTTGGCGGGCGCATCGCCGAACCAGGAGAAGCCGCCGCCGTCTACTTCATAGGTCAGGAGACGCTGGTAGCCCGCGTTGATGAAGCCCTCGGCCTTGAGTTGCAGCTCGGGATTTATCTGCTCGGTTTCGTTCATGTATTGCACCACGAGGATGTTCGGGTAGGTGGTGGAGCTGGTCTGCTCGAAGCAACCCGAGGGCATCTGCAACATGCTGTCGAGGCCATCCACAATCTGACTGAACACGCCGGGGTATACCCGCACGAGAATTTTTTGTGCGCCATCGATGCTGCCATTGGGGATGGTGATGGTGTGCTCCACCGTGGCGGAAAGGCGGTCGCTCACACTGACCTCCACCTTTTCACCGTCAGGCGCCACTTCCACCTCGCGGCGGATGGCGTCCTGCATGGTCTTGCCATGGGCGAAGACCGTGAGCTTGTGGTGGCCCAGTTCCTTTACCTGGATGGGGAAGTACATGGCGCGCACCTCGTCTGCTGCGAGGTTGACCGTGACTTCGGCATCGCCTTCCATGGTGAACCAGTCGTCGGTTTCAAAGACCAGCCGCACATCCTGGGCCGCTTCCAAATAATTGTAGAGTACAACGGGGATGGACACCTGGTCGTTCTGCGTGAGGAAAACCGGGAGGTCGAGGTCCACGAAGAACTCCTGGAAAACGCGCAGGGGTGTTTCCGTGCTGCCCAGAGCGCCGGTAAGGCCCGAAGCCATGGTGGTCATGCGCCACGTGGTGATGCTGTCGGCGAGACCCACCGCCATGGTGGCGTGGCCCTGGCCGTCGGTAATGAGCGCGGGTTCAAAAAGCAGGGTCTCGGGGAAGTATTCGCGAATGCGGACCGAGGCACCGCCCTCTTTCTCTTCTACGGCCATAACCGTGGATTCGAGGCTGAGCATTTCATCCATGACCACGGCGGCTTCGGGCATGGGCGCGAATTGAGCCTCCGCCTTGAACAACAATCTCTTGACGCCTCTTCCAAATCCCCCGCCGCCGCCGCGTCTGCGACCAAAGCCACCACCCCCGCCAAAACCGCCGCCGTCGAGTCGTCCCAGCATCCAGGGCGTTTCGGGCGTAATGTCATCGTCC
The DNA here is from genome assembly GCA_024280935.1 of Candidatus Hydrogenedentota bacterium. GTDB lineage: Bacteria > Hydrogenedentota > Hydrogenedentia > Hydrogenedentales > JAEUWI01 > JAEUWI01. Next base: position 7,204 of record JAJRPE010000284.1, on the reverse strand, counting down.
GTACCGTCGATGCCGTCGGGGCCGACGGATCGCATGCTAAACCACCCGCCCGTGTTTTCCAACTGGCTGAAGTCGAAGGTGTAGCGGTTGCCCCAGGGATCTTCCAAATCGCGGCCCGAAATATATTTCTGGCGAATCAAGGTGGAAAGCATGTCACCGGGCACCTTCCAGTTGTGTTTCTGCAGGTAACGCAGGATGATCTTCTGGACCTGCTCGAAATCCTTGGCAAAGCGTTCGGCGAGGGCCGTTTCGGAAGCGGCCCGCTTTCCGGTGAAGCTGTTCTGGTGGATGGGTGGCGCGGGTGGCGCTTCGGCGGAGGCGAGTAGTACCTTGGCGGCTTCCTGCTGGCGCTTGTCCCAGCGCATGGGCATAGGCACGGGTTTTCCGGGATCCTTGATAAGCGTATCGAGATGATAGCCATGGATCTCATAGCGCGGCTTCATGATCTCCCGTTCCAGCGTAAAAAAGACCTTTTCCAGACCAGGGTGGAGTTCCTGCAAGGCAAAGACGCTTTCGTCCACGATGGAGATGCCCAGCGCCGCCGCCGTGGGACGGCCCTGTTTGTCGGTGACCATGAAATTCAGCGTAGCCTCTTCGCCGGGACGGTAGGTGTCGCGGTCCATGGAAATAGCGAGCTGCAACTGGTCTGCCGGGTTGATATAGAGTTGGCGCGTGTCGCGGATGAGGTCCGTCGTGGGCGAAAACATGTAGGCGTGGAGCACGACACTGCCCATGAGGCCCGGATCCAAATCGAGGTCGAGGCTGGCGCGGCCATCGGTCAGCTTTCCGCTGCGGGTCATGAGGGTCTGGCCCTCGCGCACCAAATCAAAATAGAGGTTGCCGCGCTGCTTGGTGGCGACGACCTCGGCGTGAAGGGTGTCGCCCGCCTGGTAAAGAGACTTGTCCGTGCGCACCAACAGGGCATGTTCACCAGCGGTGCTGTTGAGGGTTGCGCTGTGGGCGGAAAGATGGCCTTGCTTGTCCTTCACGTCGATGGACAAGGTTGTGTCACCGGCCTGCGGCGTAAAACGCACCGTGCCCACACCAAGAGCGTCGGTTTCCACGCGGATCTTGGCCACCAGTTGTCCGCTGCTTACCGTCACCAAGGCATCTTCCACGGGGCTGCCATCGGGACGGGCCACGAGGACATAGACCTCGTTTTCAACGCCGGGAGCCAGACTGCCGCCCTCGGCGATGACGTGGACCTGGATATCGGAAGCCGCAACGGACTTCATGACGCTCTTCAGCTCGATATGGTCAGCGGTGTCGGTGATTTCCACCTCCAGCCGAACGGAGGCTTGGCCCTGTTCGAGTTCCGTGCCCACGAAATGTTTGGGGAGGGGCAGGGAGAAGGACCAGTGGCCGTTCTCGTCCAGGGTACCTTCCAGTTCACTGAAGGTATCGAAATTCACCACGAAGGTGGAGGCCGTTATTTTGACCGCGCCGCCCGCCACCGGCTTGCCAAAGAAATAATCGGACTGAATCTCGCCCTTGAGCGTGTCGCCGGGCCGGTAGAAATTACGGTCCGTACTCACTTCGATTTCAAACTTGGGCAACACATAACGATCCACCGTGACGGTTTTTTCGCTCTGGTCCTCGCCGAGGATGGCCCGAACGATATAGCCGCCAAGGTTCACTTCCGTCGCAAGCTGGAAACGGGCCGAGGCGATGCCGAACTTGTCCGTATCCAGGCTTTCCTTGAAAACCTTGTTGCCCTTGCCGTCCATGACCTCAAAGGTCAGGGCCTGCTCCGCCGCCGGTTTCAGGTCGCCCGCGTTGAGGGAGAGGGCGCGCATTTCGATGAACTGGCCCGGCTGGTACTGGGGCTTGTCGGTGCTCAGGAGAATCTTGGTCTTCTTCTTAACCGAAACGGGCTGCTCCAGCTTGTCTTCGCCGTAGCCCGCCGCCGCGACGCGAATTTCCAGCCCGCAGTTGCCGCCGTATTCCGGCAGGACGGCAAACGTTGCTTCGAGACTACCGTTGGCGTTGGTCTTACCCTTATAAAGGGGAAAGCGGTCGGTTTCGCGGACGAGGGTCAACTCGGCATCGGCACCGGCGACGGGAGCGCCCGTGGCGTGGTTCAGCGCCACCAGTTGGATGGACGCCGTGCTTCCCACGAGCATGTCGGGGAAGCCCACGAGGCGGGTCTCCAGCTGGGGCAGGGTATCGATGAGCAGGAAGCCGCCCCGCTCCTGATTCGCCCCCGAACCCAGGGTGTACTTAACCACGCTGTCGCTTTGATGTTCCGCCCGCAACAGGCCGTTCAGCGGCAGGGCAATGGCGTTGTCACCCGGTTTGAGCTGGAGGCGTTTAGAGCCGCTGACCCGGTCCTGACCCGCCATGCTGCGCACGACGACCTTGAACAACTCGTTGGACGGGACATTGCGGGGGTTGTGAATGACCGTATGGGCCACCAATCGCCCCCCTTCCGGGCGAAGCTCGAATTGGGCGCGGTCCACACGCGTCGCCTTTTCCGCTCCCTGGGCCAAAACGCTGTCCAATCCACCTTGGCCTGCCCCTATGGCGACGAATACAACGAGCGCCGCAAGGGCGACATATGTTCTTAACCAGTTGATTTTCATGAGCTTATCTCCTTGAGCGATTCGGCGCTCCGTCGTCTTCTTTGCGTCCTTGGTCTATACATAATAACGCTTATCCGTTCCATTGGGCAGACAATCCTGTTGGCGTGACCGCCCTGCGATACTATGTTGGACACCAAAGAGACGAAGTGGTTCGATAGGAGGTTGGGCATCCCTGCCCGACACAAGGCGCACGCTGGGTGTTGAAACGCACTTGTAGTCTGTGATGGTGCGTTGGGTATTCAGATGGGGTGCTGTGTTTTATTGCTCAAGTCCCAAGTGGCTAACCATATCGACGGCGGGCTTTGGAGATCTGGGTGCCTTTTGCGTCGGGCAGGTCGAAGACGCGCCGTGGCGGGGATGCCCAACCTCCTTGCCCGTGCGCTTGATGCCATCGTCGATGTACATTGGCTGCCGAAAGTGGGACCAACTCAATTCTCTACACAGTGTGTAGAAAATCTTCCCGTGCTACAGCTGGATCGACACCTCGACCGATTCCACCAGTAGCCCGGCGTAGTTGTATCCCGTGGGGACGAATTCGACCTTCGACCACGTCTTGCCATTGTCCTTGGACACCACATGATAGACGAGCAATTCCCCTTCATAGGTCTCCCAGCTAAAGGTCTTGTTGCGCAAACTTCCAAAGATGTGGACCCCCCCCTCGTTGTCGCAAATGATGACGCCGTCAGCACCGCCGATATAGCGGGCTTCGCCTTCCACCCGGGGGAACTCGAACAGCGTCCGTGGCTCGGTCCAGATGACACCGTTATCGCTGGAGAACCGGGCCAGGGCCAATTGGGTCGTTCCCGTAGCATCCGCAGCATCGGGCTTTTCCGCCGGCCACCATGTCATCACCTGCCCGTCTGGCAAGGCCGTCACCCAGAACCCAAAAGGCTCCGGCAACTCGATGCGTTCGAAGCCGCTTGACCCCGCACTCTCGGTAACACCTGTCCCAGCAACAAGGATGACCACCAATAACACGGTTGTCCGAACGAGAGCATATACGAAGGGATTATTTTTCATGGTTGATTTCCTCAGGGGTGTTTCGTCGCTGATTTTCAAACGGAATCAGACCTCATGGACACGCCTGGATCATCCTACAAGACAGACTTTGGCGAAGACAAACGCGATTCACGGTCATTGAAGCCGGGACCGCCGTCGCGTAGAATTGGCGCAGCTATTGGGCGGAAATAATCGCGGTACGCAACATGCTGCTACGCCTTTTGAAAGCCCGACAAACTAGAACGCAACCATCATGATTCGATTCATACTCAAACGCCTCGCAACCTTCGTTCCCGTATTGCTGGCGATCATCACCATTACCTTCTTCATGGTGCGGATTGCGCCGGGCGGGCCTTTTGACGAAGAGCGGAAGGTGCCGGAGGAGACCTTGCGCCAGTTGCAGAAGGCCTACAACCTGGATGCACCCTTGTACCGCCAGTATCTGGATTACCTCGGTGGGGTCGTGCAGGGGGATCTGGGGCCGTCCTTCAAAAAACCGAGCCGCACCGTGACCGAGTGGATTCTGATGCGGCTGCCCGTGTCGCTGGAGCTGGGGGCCTACGGCTTACTGGTGGCCCTCTGCATCGGTTTGCCCGCCGGAATTATTGCGGCTTCCCGCCCTAACACAGCCCAGGACTACGCCCCCATGTCCCTGGCCATGGCGGGCATCTGCATCCCCAATTTTGTGTTGGGGCCGTTGCTGGTCTTGGTCTTCGCCCTGTGGTTGGGCTGGATGCCCGTGGCGGGCTGGGACACGCCCGCCGAGAAGGTGTTGCCGTCCCTGACGCTCGGTGCGGTCTACGCGGCCTACATCGCCCGGCTGACCCGAGGTGGCATGTTGGAGGTGATGGGCCAGGATTACATCCGCACGGCCCGTGCGAAGGGGCTGAGCGAGACGGCGGTGGTCTTGAAGCATGGCGTACGCGGCGGCCTGTTGCCCGTCATCGCTTATCTCGGACCGGCCACAGCAGGGTTGCTGACCGGCTCTTTCGTCATCGAGAAGATATTTCAGATTCCAGGCCTGGGCCGGGAGTTCGTGGAGGCCGCCTTCAACCGCGACTACACCATGATCATGGGCACGGTGTTGGTTTATGCGACCCTGGTGCTCGTCCTCAATCTGGTGGCGGATGTGCTACACGCCTGGCTTGATCCCCGCGTGCGGATGTCTATCCAATGATGTGTGTTCATGAAAAGCCCACCCTGCACCGTCATTCCCACGAATGTGGGAATCCAGAACGCGGCGGAATGCACCCCAAAGAAAATCTGGATCCCCGCGTTCGCGGGGATGACGAATTCCTTTTACGGTCATACGTTGTGCGTCTCGACACGCCACGTGTGCCGTGTGTCGGACAGGAATGTCCAACCTCCTATTTGGCAGGGCGTGCCGCGCGATCCCGAGGCACGAGGGTTCGTGCGACTGGAATGAACGCACCGCCCCACGTGCGAGGAGCGGCGATCCAATGAGCCAACCCGACCTCCTCGAAAACGCCGAGTCGGGCACCTCCCTCTGGCAGGATGCCTGGCACCGGCTCCAGAAAAACAAACTGGCCATCATCAGTGTCGTGGTGCTCACCTTCGTGGTTTTTGCCACGGTCGCAGGGCCGTGGATTATCGCCGCCACGGCGGGCTACACCTACCGCGATCAAGATACCGCCCTGGGTGCGTCTTCGCCGTCTCTCCAACATTGGTTTGGCACCGACACCCTGGGCCGGGATCTCCTGACACGCACCCTGTACGGTGGCCGTATTTCCTTGCTCGTGGGCTTGGTGGCTACCGCCGTTTCCATGATCCTGGGCGTGACCTATGGAGCCATCGCAGGCTTTGCGGGCGGACGCACCGATCAGGTCATGATGCGAATTGTGGATGTCCTTTATGCCCTGCCTTTTACCATTTTCGTCATCATTCTCATGGTGCTCTTCGGGCGCAACATCTACCTGCTCTTTCTGGCGATTGGCGCGGTGGAATGGCTTACCATGGCCCGCATTGTGCGCAGCCAGGTCATTTCTCTGCGGGAGAAGGAGTTTATCGAGGCAACCCGTGTTATGGGCTTTCGCAGCAGTCGGATTATCTTCCAGCACATCATCCCCAACACACTGGGTCCCGTTATTATCTACGTGACCCTCACCGTGCCCCAGGTCATGCTGCTGGAGGCCTTTCTGAGCTTCCTGGGCCTCGGCGTACAACCGCCCATGAGCAGTTGGGGCGTGTTGATCGAGGATGGGGTCCGCACCATGGAGGAATACCCCTGGATGCTCATTTTTCCCAGCCTCGCCCTGTCCGCCACCCTGTTTGCCCTGAATTTTCTCGGCGATGGTCTCCGCGATGCCCTCGACCCCAAAGCCGCGAAGGAGTAACGGACATGGCCCCTCGACGTGAACCGCGAGTCCCCGTGCAGGGACTGACGCACCCAACGCAACACCGTGAAGAAAAGGGCACCAGGAAAGGTGGCCTGCCTAACCGTGCATGGGCACCGGTGACGAGGTGTGGCTGTCCCGTCGTTTGCAAGGTTGGCCCAACGCGGCACACGCCAACAACGGGACAGCCACGCCCCTTCTGGTTTTTTCTGCGCGGTTATGGCCGTGATTGGAACTTAGCGGTCCCCCCGAAGATACGGGTGCATATGGGCGCGTCAGTCCCTGGCGTTCGGCTTGGTTTTGCCCTGCGTCTGTCGTTGTGGGATCGGGTGGCGGCATGAGCCTGCTCGAAGTAAATAACCTGCGCACCGCCTTCCACACCCGCGATGGCATCGTTCGGGCGGTGAACGATATATCCTACGCTGTCGAAGCCGGTGAGACGGTGGGCATCGTGGGCGAATCGGGTTCGGGAAAGTCCGTGTCCCAGTATTCGCTGCTTGGACTGCTTCCCACGCCCCCGGCCAAGGTGGAATCGGGCACCGCCCTTTTTGAAGGCACCGATCTCCTGGCCGCTTCCCCCGCCGAACTCCAGAAGATTCGGGGCGGACGCATCGCCATGATCTTTCAGGATCCCATGACGGCCCTGAACCCCTTCATGCGGGTGGGCAAGCAACTGGCCGAACCCCTTCGTCTTCATTGCGGGACAAGCGCTTCAGAGGCGCGGGACGAAGCCATCCGCGCCTTGGACGATGTGGGCATCCAGGACGCCGCAGCGGCGCTGAACCGCTATCCCCTCGAGTTTTCCGGCGGCATGCGCCAGCGCATCATGATCGCCATGGCCCTCATTACCCGGCCCGCCTTACTCATTGCCGACGAGCCGACGACGGCCCTGGACGTGACTGTGCAGGCCCAGATACTCGCCCTCATCAAACAGCGCCAGCAGGACTTGGGCATGGCGGTGGTCATGATCACCCACGACCTGGGGGTTATCGCGGCCACCAGCGACCGGGTGCTGGTCATGTACGCCGGAGAAATCGTGGAGTCCGCGCCCCGCGCCGCTCTGTTTCGGGCACCGTCCCATCCCTACACCCAGGCCCTCCTGGCCTCCATACCGGTTCTCCACGAGACGGGCGAATCCCTCTACACCATTCCCGGAATGCCCCCGGATATGTCCCGCCCCCAGCCGGGTTGCGCCTTTGCACCCCGCTGCGTCCACGCCGAGGAAACATGCCGCACGGGCAACCCCGTACTACAGGATATCGACTCCGG
>JAJRPE010000283.1 GCA_024280935.1 Candidatus Hydrogenedentota bacterium | reverse complement strand
CTACCACGATTGAACTGCCGCCCATGAGCACCACCAAAATAGCCAAAAAGACTTTTCCCAACTGGATTCGCCAACCCTGGCCTTCCGGCAAGGTCGTTGAGGAGGTCAAGTCCCTTCTGGGCGATCTCAAGCTCCACTCCGTGTGCCAGAGCGCCCATTGTCCGAACCAATCGGAGTGCTGGGGGCGCAAGACGGCCACCTTCATGGTCATGGGAAACACCTGTACCCGTCACTGCACCTATTGCGCGGTGAACAGCGGAAAGCCCGGTGAACTCGACTTGGATGAACCCGCCAATATTGCTGAAGCCGTCCGGCGCTTGGGACTCAAGCACACGGTGATCACCTCGGTGACGCGGGATGACCTGACCGATGGCGGTGCCCAACATATTGCCGACACCATCCATGCGGTCAAGGCGGTTTCGCCCGAGACCACCATTGAAGTGCTCGTGCAGGATTTCGACGGCAAGCGGGAAGACATCGCCCGCATTCAGGCGGCGGCGCCCGAGGTTTTCAGCCACAACATTGAAACCGTCGCCAGCGTTTTCCCTCGCATTCGGGATCGCCGTTTCACCTACCCGCAGTCCCTGGACGTGTTGCGCATTGCCAAAGAGCTGAGTGATGGACACTTTATCAAGTCCTCTTTCATGCTGGGCTGTGGCGAGACGGAAGCGGAAATTCGCCAGACCCTGGTTGATCTGAAGGAGGCGGGTTGTGATGCGGTGAGTATGGGGCAATACCTCCAGCCCACCCCGAAGCATCACCCGGTGGATGCCTATATAGCGCCGGAACAGTTTAAGATCTACGAGGCCATGGCTTACGAGATTGGATTCGGCTTTGCCGTGGCGGGCGCCTTTGTCCGAAGCTCCTATCGCTCCGAAGCACTCTTGGAATCCGACTATGCGCGAGCGCGGCGAAAAAGCAAGGACATAGACACCCATGCAGATTGAAATAACGCTGCCCAGCCTTGGGGATGATGACGACGCCGTAACCGGTGGCACCATTTCCGAATGGCTCGTAAAGGACGGTCCCGTCTCCGAAGGGGATGACCTCCTGGAACTAACCACCGACAAGGCGGCCTTTGTGCTCCCCGCTCCAAAGAGCGGCACACTGGTGGAGCGCAAGGTTCAGGAAGGTGACCGCGTGGCCGTGGGCGACGTAATATGCATCTTTGAAGTCTAGGGACTGACACGGACACATCACGTGGATGACGGATACGCCCTTGCGATGGGCCGGATAGCTTCGATCAAAGCATGAGACGTTAAAGTCCGTGGCTGTCACGTCGTTGGCGTGTTTAGCGTCGGTCCAGCTTGGTGACAACGGGACAGCCACGCCCGTCACGGTACTCTCCGTTGTTACGGAGATTGGATTTATACATAGATGAATGCAAAGTAATCTTGGTCGCGTGGGCGCGTCAGTCCCTGAGATGACCATGTTTCATACCAGACAGCAATAGGAACCGAAAGGAATACGAATGGCCTGCAATGTTGGCGTAATTGGTGCCGGGACCGTTGGTAGTGGTGTCATTGAGACCCTGCTGAAAAACAGCCAGGTGGTCGCAGACAAAACGGGTGTCGAGGTGCGGCTTGCCCATGTGGCGGACCTGAACCCCGACCTCCTGAAGGACTATGACCTCACGGGCGTGACGGTGAGTAACGATGCCAAGGCGCTCATTGCCGATCCCAACGTAAACGTGGTCTGCGAGCTCATCGGCGGCTACGAACCCGCCCGGACTTTTATTCTGGAAGCGTTGAACAACGGCAAGCATGTCGTGACAGCCAACAAGATGCTCCTGGCTATGGCGGGCCCCGAATTGACGGAAGCGGCTATCAAAAACGGCGTGGAACTGCGCTATGAAGCCGCCGTCGCGGGCACCATCCCCATTATCAAGGCCATTCGCGAAAGCCTCGCCGCGAACAACATCCACGCGGTTTATGGCATCCTCAATGGCACCTGCAACTACATCCTCACCCGCATGGCGGTTGAGGGGCTCCAGTTCGACGACGTGCTCCAGCAGGCCGTGGATTTGGGCTTTGCCGAGACCCCCCCGGACCTGGACATCGAAGGCCACGACACAGCCCACAAGTGCCAAATCCTAGCGAGTCTCTGCTACAGCACCAAGGTCAACCTTGATGACATCTATGTGGAGGGCATTACCAAGATTACCGGTCTCGACGTGGCCTACGCCGCAGAAATAGGCTATCAGCTCAAGCTCCTTGCGGTGGTTCGCAGGGTCAACGGCGAAATTGAAGCGCGGGTACATCCCACACTCGTGGCGAATGATCACCTCCTGGCTGCGGTAAAATATGAGTTCAACGCGGTTTATGTCGAAACCGATATTGCCGATGCCACCCTCTATTATGGTCGCGGGGCGGGCAAACTCCCCACGGCCAGCGCCGTGGTCGCCGATGTGGTCGATATTGCTCGGCGTGGCGATGCCCCGGCGCCCGCACCCTTCCGCTACACCCACGAACTCCCCCTGCGGGACATCGGTCTTTGTGAAGGGCGTTTCTACCTCCGTTTGACCACGGAAGACCATCCTGGTGTTCTGGGTTCCATCTGCTCTATTCTGGGCAAGCACGGCGTGAGCATCGCCTCCTGCATCCAGAAAGAAGAGCAGGCGGGCGTACCGGCCCACGTGATCCTCATGACCCACGACACCCAGGAATCCAGCGTCGTCGATGCAATTGCCGAGATCGACAACCAGAATTTTATCGACGAAGCCACCCATATGATTCGGGTTTTGTCCTGATACCCCTACTTCACCGTAAGAAAAGGTAAGACCATGCGCAACGAAGGTTTGATCAATCGCTATCGCGACTACATGCCGGTAACCGACGACACCCGTATCATCACCCTGAATGAAGGCTCCACCCCCCTCATTCCCGCCTATAATCTCAGCAAGGCCATCCATCCGAAGCTGGAAATATGGCTCAAGTATGAAGGGTTGAATCCGACCGGTTCCTTCAAGGACCGGGGCATGACCATGGCCATTACCAAGGCGGTGGAAGAGGGCTTTCAGGCCGTCATGTGTGCCTCCACCGGCAACACCTCGGCCTCGGCTTCAGCCTATG
>JAJRPE010000282.1 GCA_024280935.1 Candidatus Hydrogenedentota bacterium | reverse complement strand
GTTCTCGGCAAGCGAAAGCATCCCATAGAGATACAGCATGCGCTAAGCATCCGCACGCGGCGCACGGGGCTGGTGGCTCGTGTGGCGGTGTTCGTCACCCAACTGTTGGCCATGGGTGCGCTGGATGACGACGGCCCCGAGGACAGCGGTACCGGACTCATGGTCTACGCGAAAAAACGGGTGGTCTGATGGGCATTCCGTTGGTCTATGAAGTACCCATCCGCAAACGAGTTGCAGCGTGTGCCTGATAAGCAGGATTCAAATGAACGGATCAGTGAAGGCATGACAGCCAGTCAGCCCAAGGATGATGAAAGCAAGGCGTGCCCGGCCTGTGGTGCCGGGGGCTGTTCCCATTGGTTCGCCAAGGACGGCTACGACCACCTGCGATGCCCGGTATGTCGGCATGGTTTCGTTCATCCCGTGCCGCCTTCGGAAGTGATTGCGGCCTACTACGCCGAACTAAGCGGCGGATTGACTTCATACGCTTCCTGGGAGACGGAGCCTCGGCACAAGATCCGCCTGTGGGCACGGCTGCTGGAGAAGGTGCGCCAATGGTCGGGGGACGGCCCCCTGGTGGATCTCGGCTGCGGTGCCGGTCAGTTTTTGAAGCGGGCCAGGGAACGCGGCTGGGAGTCCCTGACAGGTATCGAGATTTCCGCGAAAGCGGCGGCTATGGCCCGAGATACGGTGCCGGTACCCATCCACGAGAGCGCGTGGCGGGATGTTGCGCTGGACAAGAATCACTTCGCCGCTGCCGCCTTGCTGGACGTGTTGGAACATGAGCCGGATCCCCGCGCCTTGCTCCAGCACGTATTCGATCTGCTTCGTCCGGGCGGCTGTCTGATCATCACCGTGCCCAATACACGGGGTGTGTCCTTGCGCTGTCTGGGCCGCAGCGCCTACGCCGTTATTCCGCCGGAGCACTTGTCGTACTTCTGTCGCGAATCGTTGGGAAGAATGCTGTCGGAAGTGGGTTTTGACAGGGCATACGATTCAACGTGCGATATCTATCTGAAAGAGTGGTTACGCTTCGTGCCCGGTGGCGGTAATTCATCGGGTTCCGAGTCTGCCGGGGCTGTCCAGCGTGCGCACTATGAGCGTTCGTACCGCCGTATGACCGGAAGCCTCGCGCTCTACGGCATTTCCGCCGTGAATATTCTCCTCGGCCTGGTTGGCGCGGGCGATCAGTTGGTTGTTATTGCCCGCAAGCCCCCGGAAAAGCGAGACGAAGCGTGATACGCCCTAACTTTCTCTATATCGGTATCGCACGGGCGGGATCAACTTGGCTTTTTGACATGCTTCGGCAGCATCCCGAGGTATTTGTGCCGCCGGCCAAGGATATTTATTTCTTTGACCAGTATTACGAAAAAGGTCTTGCCTGGTATTTATCCCATTTTCAACAGGCAGGAAATGCCCACGCCGTCGGCGAGCTTTCGCACGATTACTATTTTTCCCCGGAGGCCCCCGCACGCATCCACGAGGCTCTGCCGGGGGTGAAGTTGATCTGTTGCCTGCGAGAACCCGTCAGTCGCTTGAGATCCGGGTATGCCTACAACAAGACGACGCACGTTACCCGCGATGTTTCCCTGGAGGCCTATGCCCGGCGGGAGGCGATCATGATTCAGTTTGACTACTACGGGCATCTGAAGCGTTATGTGGATCTCTTCGGACGTGACCGCCTACTGGTGGTTTTTTATGAGGACTTGCAGCGCGATCCGGCGGACTTCATTCGGACGATTTATCAATATCTGGATGTGGATGATGCCTTTCGCCCGTCTTCCTTGAACGAACAGATCAACCCCGCCCGAAACGCACGGGACGAGTCCCTCGCCCTCTTTGCCTATCGTGCGGCGCACGTAATGCGCGGATTGGGGATGGCGAATCTCGTGGGCCGTGTCAAGCAGAGCGCGTTACTGAATCGGGTGCTCTACAAGCCAAAGGCCCGGGAGGAACTTGCTGATGAAGTGTTGCCAGACGACATCGTTCAGGATTTCAGGAAAGACCATGTCCGCCTGGAGGCGCTGCTTGGTCGTTCATTGCCTGCGTCGTGGTATGGTTAGCGTGGCAGGCTTAGCTCAAGTCACCACTAATTCCCCACGTTCGCGAAGACGACGATCTTGGGTGGGCGAAGTTATTAAGGATATTATACGATGGATAATGGGAAAAAGCCTGTACGGGTTCTGGCCGTTGGCCTTGGTTGGGTGACCACCAACCGGCACCTTCCGGTGATGACTGCCAGCGGCGCGTTTGATGTTGTCGGTGTCGCCGACAGGCGTCCAGAACGTGTTGAAACCGTAGCCAAAAAATTTCGAGTGAATAACAAGTTTTCCTCACCGGCACTCGAAGAAGAACGCGATCTTTCCCAGATACCCTGGCTGGATGAAGTCGATGCCGTAACGATAGGGACCAGCCCCTATTCGCACCACGCGCTGGCCATGTCCGCCATGCGGGCCGGAAAGCATGTCTTAACGGAAAAACCCTTCGCCATGACACCCGCAGAGGGTGAGGAGATGGCGGCCTTTGCACGGGAACAGGGCCTGACCCTTGCGGTCGTACACAATTTTCAATTTGCTCGCTCCATGCGCAGGTTGTTGACCGACATTCAAAGCGGCCGTCTGGGAAAAATTCAGGGGGTGAGCGGTGTCGTCTTTGGCAACCCGAAGCGCAGATTGCCAGACTGGTATGAGGGATTGCCGCTCGGGCTTTATTATGACGAAAGCCCCCACCTCTATTATTTGCTTCGGTGCATTGTGCCGGGGCCGTTGGAGTCTCTCCAGACGGTCGGATTCGGAAGCACGAAAGGACATGTGACACCGGCGGGTTTTTTCCAGCATTTCCGTTGTACGCCAGCCGATCAGCCCGCGTTTCCGGTGCATCTGTCGTTTAATTTCGAGAGCGCTCTCAGCGAATGGCACATTCAGGTTCATGGCGAACGTGCCTTCGCCGATGTGGACATATTCCGTGATCACTATATCTGTGTGCCCAACGACGAGGGGCACACCGCTGCGACCATCGTTCGGACGAGTGCTTATGCAACCTGGCAGCACTGGATCCAGCATATTCCAAGCGGCATAAGGCACTTTGGCGGTCGTATGTGGTATGGCAATGAAGAGGTCTTCGGCCGCTTTGCCCAAGCCATTCGCGAGGGCGGGCAGGCAAAAGATTTGACGCCGGAAGATGCCTTGTGGGTTTTGCAGATGCAGCATGACGCAATCAATGGCCGCACGATGCTTATGCCAGAGCCCGGCATTTCATGACTTCGCAGCACACGGACGATAAGCGCATTCTCCTTGTAACCCACTACTTCCTTGAGCATGGCAGTGGCATTGAACTCATTGCGGCCCGTGTCGCGGAGCATTTACGCGCACGCGGCGGCTGGTTCATTACGTGGGCGGCCAGTGCTACCTGTCCTGTGAGCGAGTCGCCCGAACTCGTTGACGAATGCCTCCCGATGCGGGCTTGGAATGGCATACAGGTACGAACGGGCGTTCCCTGGCCAATCTGGAGTCCTGGCTCCGTGTTGAAGCTCTGGAAGCTTGTTGGCGCGTGTTCCCTGGTACACCTGCACGACTGCCTCTACATGAGCAATATTCTTGCCTTCCTCATTGCAAAATTGCGCGGAAAACCTGTTGTGCTGACCCAGCACATTTCGATGGTGCCCTACAAGAGTGTTTGCCTGCGATTAACCATGCGCACCGCCTATGCTATTTTCGGTCGCCTACTGCTGGGCTATTCCGATCAGGTCGTTTTTTACAGCAAGGAGGTCTATTCAGACTTCAGGAAGCGATACCGCATTAATTCCGGCCCCACGTTTATTGCCAACGGCGTTGATATAGCGCGTTTCGCTCCGGCAGCCCCCGATGAACGAAGTAGGCTCAGGCAGGAACTCTTTGCCCTGTCGGACGAATCCCCCGTATTCCTTTTTGTGGGTCGTTTTGTCGAGAAAAAGGGCCTGCCTGTAATCAGACAGCTTGCCAGGGCGCTGCCGGACATTCCTTTCGTTATGCTGGGCGAGGGCCCCTTGCAACCAGAATCCTGGTCTTTGACCAATGTTCAGGTGCATCGGGGATTGGACAATGCCGCCGTCGCCCAGTATTACAAAGCCGCAGACCTCATGATTTTGCCCAGTATCGGCGAGGGACTTCCTTTGGTTATGCAGGAGGCAATGAGCACGGGGCTGCCCGTCATCGTTTCGTCCCGCACGGCCAACGCCGATCCCGTGGCCACGCAGTGTGTTTTCCACGAACCCTGCCTGGACGAACTGGACGAGGATGAGGTCGTTGCACGATGGACTCGCCGTCTGAGAGAACTCGCCGATGACCCTGTGGCTCGAAATGCCCACGTAGAGCAACTGCGGGAAACCGTATTGCAGCATTGGACCTGGGAAGTCTGTGCCGGTCGATACGCCGAGGTCATGGATTCGCTGCTTCGGGGGGATCCCAATTGACTCGGCCTGGTTTCCTATATACCGGCATCGTGCGCTTCGATTTGGTCAGCGCGGCCAGAGAGTTATCCCATGACTATTGCCTCTCCGAAGAAGCGGCCCATCGGCGCAAGGCGGACCTGTCCGAGCCGTGGCATGGCTAATCTCGGGAAAGGCACCCAGAGGGGGTTGGCCGTGCTATTTGGATTTGTTTGCAGCGCCGGATTGCTGGGTCTGCTGTTTTATCGCTACCCCCTGGATGCCGCCTATTTCTCGACGCTGCGTGAAGCTCGTTGGTGGGGCGGGGCGGGGATTGTTCTCAGCACCGCATTGCATTGCCAGTTGTCTGCCCACAAGTGGCGTATTGTCACGCTGCTGGGCGATCCCCACGCGAATCTTGGGCGGGGACTCTTCGGATTTTACAGTGCGCTCATCGCACTCCTTGGCCAGGCCATGCCCTTGCAGGTTGCGGTGCTCGCGGGCCGAAGCCTGGCCCTGCGTACCCATGCCGACATTCCGATGCGACGCAGCGTGCTTGGTGCAATCTACGATCAGGGCTTCGATCTTCTGATACCGGGTCTCGCGTTGCTTCCCGCAGCGCTCTTTTTTTTCGGTATGATGGGTCCGGCATGGGCCGTGTGCTTGTTTATTTTTGCCGTGGTGCTGTGCGGCGTCCTGCTACGCTTCTGGGGTGAGCGTGTCATAGGGCGGGTTCTTGTGGCGGCAAATGCGATGCTTCCCGATAGACTCGCGCAGCGAACGGGCTTGGCCCGTATGGCAGCATCGCCACCGGAACATGTTGGGAACCGTGCGCTGTTTCGTCTCTATAGCTGGTCGGTGTTTCGTTTCGCCAACCTGGTGTTGCGGGCCTGGCTGGTAGCGTGGTGTATTCGCGTAGATATTGGGGTGCCCGCCCTGCTCTTCGGGCATAGTGTCGTTATGTTTTCGGTCATTCTGAATTTTGTTCCCGGTGCCTTGGGCGTGGCAGAATGGGGCTGGATGGGTGCCTTGAATCTGGCGGGCGTGTCGTCGGATGATGCCATGGCCTACGCCGTGTCCTCCCGTTTACTCATTGTGCTGTCACTGATTTTGGTGAACTTGATTTGGCTCTCTGCTATGTTGCTGCGTGGGTTCAAGGTACGTGCGGGCCGCAGCCCGGACGTGATGTAATAAAGTGATCGGGAAAATTTTCCTATGCGTTGTGAAATGAGGCGTTGTCTTGTAGCAAATTTGGTGGTGGTCTCACCACGGCGCATCGCGTTTTTACTTGTCACGATAGTTCTTGCGCTCCTGACCACATTTTTCCTTGGGAGGCTGCCTGTTGATATTGCCGTGGACCTTGAGGCGGCATCCCCCGCAACGCTTCATGCCGCGTGGCCCGGCGGTAGCAAAACGTTCGAGAAAATCGATGCGGCCTATGAACCCAACCACTTTACGGTGCGCGTTACCTCGCCCAAGGATCAGGAAGAGCGATTGGGCGACGACTATCAGCTTATCGCCATGGCGGCACTCGATAACATCGACTATTCACAGGACGATGCCTGGAGCAGCATCAGTACTTATTTTTTGCTCCATGGGGAGGAGCGCCCCGTTACGTTGACCCTGGAAGGCTGGAACCTCGGCCCCACTCCCTATTTGTCGTTTGAGGCCGACCTGATGTCGGGAGTGGTCGAAGTGCAGTCGGGCGAGGGTCCGTCTGAAACGCTTGACCTGAACGCTAAAGAGCGGACGCAGATTCTCTATCCCATCACGACAGACAAGCGGTTGCAGCGCTTCTATATCCAAGTTCCCCGAAGGGCCTTGCGCGGCCTCAACGTTTCCATAGCGGGGCCTTCCAGCCCCGTTTTGCATCGCCTCTACCTGAATACTTTTATCCCCTGTGTGTTTTACGGCGACAAGGACCCGCTCCGCCCGCCCGTGGGACGAATCGTAGAGAACTGGTCGCCCGGCGGGCCTGCCGCTGTGTTTGATGTGCCCCACCGTTTTTATCTGGGTGCGCGTTGGGTGCCCACCTTCTTATTTTGCATTGCCGTGTTCGTTCCTGTTCTTGCGCTTGTCTGGGGAGGCATTGTTCTGCTGCTTCGTTTCGTGCGCCATAGTTGCCGCCTTGCCCAACGAGATTATTTGGCGGAACCAGCGCCGTGGAAGTTGGGCCTTTTTTTCTGGGGCGGCACCTTCCTGCTGTGGTTTGTTTTTCTCGTGACGTTCTATCCGGGGACGCTAAATGCGGATTCGTTGTCACAGTGGAAACAGGCTCAGGCATTTTCCTTTGAACCCCAGCACCCGCCATTTTATGCTTGGCTCATGTGGGTGGTGCGACATATCTGGGATTCGCCTTTTTCCATTGCTCTGCCCCAGGTGCTGGCAGGCTCGGGGCTTGTCGCGTTGGCCGCCACGCTGTTGTGGTCCGCTGGTGTCCATCGGGCTGTCGTGTTGGGCATGTATGCCCTCTGTACGTTTTCGCCCCGAAACATGACCATGATGATCTCCCTCATCAAAGATGCGCCCTACGGCATCTGTATGTTCGGTGCAGCCCTTTTCCTCGCGTGGATTGTCTTGCGGCGGGACAAGGCCAATTGGCTACCGTGGACGGCCTTGGGCCTGGCCTTGGGCGGGGCAACCCTCTTTCGCCACAATGGCCCCATGATGGTGGCGGGCATGCTCCCCTTTTTGATCCTGTTCTTTCTTAGGCAGTGGCGTGGGGTTACGCTATGCGTTGTCGTGACGATGAGCGTCTTTCTCGGCGCGAAGGCCACCGTACTCAGCCGTCTCCCGATGGCGCCTACTTCGGGCGGTCTGCACGATTTGTTGACGGCCCATCTGGCCATCCTCGTGGATCGGGATGTGCCCATGTCGAACGAGGAGTACGCATTCCTTGCGCAGGTGCGGGACCTGGAAGACCGATGGGCTTATCACGAACGCCGGGTCGCTTCTACGACCATGCCTTTCCTGGAAAGGGCCTACCACCGCACCTGGGCCAAGGAACATGGGACGGCCTTTCGGAAGCACTATGTACGTCTGGTGCTGCGTAATCCGTTGGTTGCGTCGCGCTATTTCTGGGACCGGGGCGAGTTCCTGGTCATACCCTGGCAGACAGAAACGCCGATGGAGACATATTTCCTGGGAATTCCCTCGAACGATCTCGCCCTCTTCTCCTTTCAACTCTTTCTGGAGTTGCCCGACCAATTGCGACCGCTCATTGCCTGGACCGCGAGCGATAGCGTGCGTTGGCTCTTCTGGCGTCCCGCGCTACCGCTCTATCTTGTGTTGATCGCTTGCCTGGTGCTTTGCCTGCGGACGCGCGACCCAATTTGGGCCATCATTTATCTCCCCTTTGTGATCAACACGGGGATTATCGCGTTGGCCGCCATCTCGCAGGCAAGCCGCTACCAGTTTCCCCTCACCTTTGCCGCCGCCTTCCTGATTGCGCTCGCGTTTATTCCGAGCACGCCAAAGGGGGTTGGGCTTTCCAGCCCGACATAAAGGGCACGTCGGACATGAAAGCCCACCATGGGCACGTGTAGCCCCGTTGCGTTCGAGCGCCAAAACACGATGCGCCGTCTTGGACAATCAATGTGTCACCACGAACACTACGTGCGTTTTCGACACCCACCGTGCGCGTTATGTCAGGCAGGAATGCCCAACCCCCTTTGCCTCAGAACCTGGAGCAGACGGTGAACGCTTATGATTCCTTAGCTTACGCTGTCCAAGACGCTACTCGTGTGCGGTGGAATGTTGGCCTACAGATACCCCAGCCCTTCCAGGCGGGCGCGGAGTTCTTCTTCCTCCTCCTCGCTTAATCCATTCGATTCTTCTGCGTCTGTGCCGCTCATGGCCTTCATGGTGATAGGCATCGATTCGAGCACGCCGGGGTCAATGAGATCTTCCAGAACTTTGCCATCCATGTCGTCGGGCACGGGCAGCCCCAAGAGGTAGAGGATGGTGGGGGCCATGTCGATCAAGTGCCCATGGGTCTCGCCGCCGGGGCGGGCACCGTTTCCATGGGCCATCACGATACCTTCCAGGAGGTGATTCCCATAGAGCGTGTTGTTGGGGTAGACGGGTTGCTTGGATTGAAAACCGAAAAAGCAGACGGGCATGTGTTGTTTGTCCAGCGGCAGGGGCATGATATCAGGTCCCCAGGGGGTGTAGGGGCCGTGGTACATGTCCTTCTTGAGATGGATGGGATGGGCGACGCATTCGCCGGTGTCGGGGTTCTTCAAGTCCTGGAGGCGCTCCACGATGGCATCGCGGACGGTGTCATAATCGGCTTCGGGAACGGATCCGTTGGGCCGAATGCCCGCCGTGTTGATAAATATGCCGCTCCAGCCGAAGGGGGCGTAGGCCCGGGTTTTGTCCCAGTCCACGTCTTCGTTCAGATTCAGCATGCAGGGAAGACGCAGGGTGCCGGAGGATTTCTGGAGCGAGGCTTCGGGTGCGGTGGCCTTGATTTTCATGGCGAATTTCAAAAAAGGGTAGGCGAGTTTCGTGGCATTTTGCGGTGTGACACCCAGATTCCAGAGCAACTTTTTCAGACGGACCTTGACGGTGTTCTTCAACACGATAAAGCCTTCCTGAAGGAGCCAACTGTTTAGATCGATGAAATAATGGGTGGGACCGAAGCCATGATCGGAAATGACAAAAGTGAGGCCATCGTCACCCACCTTGGCCGCCAGCCGTCCGACGTATTCATCGCACATGGTGTAGTAGGCATCGATGCGGGGACCAAATTTTTTCGCCATGGCGGCATCATATTTCGGGTGGGCCTCATCGAACCAGTGCCAGAGTTCGTGCTGGAGTCGGTCGGTGCCCCAGATGTGGAGCATGGTGAAATCCGGCTGATGACGGTCAAAGAGCTTTTCACAGACCTCGAATTTCGTGCGGTCCATGGATTCCAACTCGTCGAGAAAGAGTGTTGCGTTCTTTTCCGAGTGGGCGCAGACGAAGGACATCGTTTCAAAGAAGTGGGGGTAACGCCCGAGCTCCTCTTCAAGTTCCTCGACCAGTTCCGGCGGATAGGCCCAATCCTTCACGCCCTCGGGGGTGAGGAATCCGCTGATCAGGCACCCATTGAGGGGTTGGACCGGGTAGGTTGTGGGGACGTTAAGAATGAGCGAGGTCTTGCCCGCCTCGGTGAGGTGATCCCAAATCGTTTTGCCTTCGCGAAGGGTGGAATTAACCGGTCGCTCGCGCTTTTTCTCGGGATCGTAGACCAGGAAATCAAAGGCTCCGTGTTTTCCAGGATTCTTCCCCGTCATGAAGGAGGGCCAGGCGGCCGGTGTTTCGGGGGGAAAGATGGAATCCAACTCACCCACGGCACCGCCCTCGCACAAGCGCTTCAGATTGGGCATCTGGCCCGCGGCCATGCGCGGGCGAAGGATATTCCACGTGGCCCCGTCAAGGCCAATACACATGATTTTTCGACTATCTGGCACCACAGAGATCCTTGAATTGTTATTCGCGCTAGTTTTTTGGCGGGGAGGTTGTCCGCAAACAGACACACAGGAACCGTAGCGCGTTCAGGCCAATAGGAGAGCGTAGAATACTACATCTTGCGAGACGGACGCGACTCCGCGCATGGCGTTTTCGCTGGAAGCACTTGCCTTTTGAGCCTGTCTGGCGCTAGGATTAATTCAGGAAGAGGCATCAAGGAGGCCCCATGAGCGAAAGTCAGGACAATAGCGAGCGAATTCTCGAAGAGATCAATACCCAGTTGCGGCACCTGAAGTGGATCATGGTCGCCGGACTCGGGGTATTGCTTGTATTGCTGCTTACCCTGATTTTCGTGGTGTTATCCCCCATATTGGTGGGGGTTGTCGCCACCTTCCTCATCGCTGGTCCCGTGGGCTACCTGTACTACGTTTTCGTCGCCACGCTGAGAAACCGGGAAACCCGAATTTCCGCCGCAGATCAGAAGCAGGTGGTCAACCGCTGATTGGGCGGGAAAAAGGGTGGCATAGGCGTCTCGCCTGTGTTTTTTTATTGGGTCCCTCAACTATTCCGCCGTCACCCGCTTCGCGGACTCATCCCCCAGTAAATCTGATTTCCTGGGGCTCCGCTCGTACCCGCCTACGGCGCGTCTTTGACCTCGCTCCACCCCAAGCTCTACGCCGTTACCCGCTTTGCGGGCTAAAATATGCTGTCCGATTCCTCCCTTTTAATCTATGAAACGATTCCCGTAATTCGACGAAGAACCTTTTATTGGGGCGAAAGGCTAATGTCCTCGTCGTGATGCAGGAAGGGTGAAAGGATGGGAAAGCCGATTCGGGTATACGTGGATACTTCGGTGTTTGGTGGTGTGTTTGCCCCCGAATTCAAGCAGGCGTCCGAATGGGGTTAACCTGATGCTGGGTTACGGCCCGATTGCGATTCATACGTCCCCGGAGGTGGTTATCTATGAAAACGAAGAAGAGTTTTGATTGTGTTGAAATGATGCACGAGGGTGCCTTGCGTATCTACGAAGAAACGAAGGACATGACCCAAGCGGAAGAATTGGCCTATTGGAGGCGGATGAACGAACTGGACCGCAAGAAGTATCCTGGGTTGCGCACCCTGGATCACACGAACGCCGCCGCCCAATGAGGTGGCCGTGCTGAAACGTTTGGGGCACCCTGCACCTTAACCGATGCGGCTTGTCTGTTCACCCTGCCAGAGATCCGCGTTGCGGCCCATGGCTAATTTCAGCGGACCCGAAATTTCGTTAAGTTGGGCGATAGCGGCTGGGCCCAGATCCAGCGTTCCCGC
>JAJRPE010000281.1 GCA_024280935.1 Candidatus Hydrogenedentota bacterium | reverse complement strand
GTGAGCAGGTCTATCGTCTCTTCCTTCGTCAATGCGGTATCGAGACCCTCGGGCATCTTGGAGAGGGGCGAGAGGGTCATCGATTCGATCTCGTCGCGATTGACGTGGACCTCCTCGCCAACACCCGTCCGCAGGGTGAGGCTGTCGGCATCCTCTCGGGCGATAACGCCATCGTAGGTTTCCCATTCGGTGTCGATGACGTAGGTTTCGTAGCCCATGACGAGACTCGCGCTGGGAAAGAGCACCGCTTCCACAATATCGTGGCCAGAGCGAATAACACCCACTGTCGTCAGGTCGGGGCCGAGATTTCCGCCTTCGTCGCCCACCGCGTGGCACGTGTAACAGGCCACCTTCTCGCCAAAGAAGATGCGCCGTCCCCGGCCCACATCGCCCGTGGTCACCAACGGCTCCAGTTCCAGCAATTTGGCTACCCGCAATGCCTCTTCGGCCTTCTGCTGTTCCATGAGCGGTTCGGCAGCCCTTTTGACCGACGCAGGAAATGCCGCCAGCACAGGATTGAGCACCGTCGGACTCAGCATGTGGGGCGGAATGGCCGGATTGGCCAGGGCCGTCACGAGGGCCTGGCCCACCGCTTCATTTTCGTTGCCCACATAGGCCCGAAGCAGGGCAGGCAGGGTGAGCACGTCCCCCCCGGGAAGCACCTCACTTGCCAGGGCCAGCAACGTGGAATCACTCAGTTTCGCGGCAGAACAAATGCGCCCTGCAGTCTGGCGCAAGGCCGGGGCACTCTCCTTATTTTTCAGCACCTCAATGACCAACGCGGCGGAGGTGTCGTCCAGCACCGGCAAGCGTCCGGCAATGGCTGCCAGGGCCTGGAGGCGGTAAGCCAGATCCAGCGACACATCGGCTGCCTGTTCGGCCAACAGGGAATCGTGTTCAGCAATGCCACGGGTCTGAATCAGCGCCACCGCAGGCCAGCGGAGTGCGTCGGGACCATCGGTAATCAGTGTGCCCAAAGCAGCAACCCAGTTATCGGGGAGCTTGTCAAGAGAAGCGCCATCCACCACGCTCAGCAAAAATCGCTTTCGGGCCACGTCGATGGATGCATCCACCAGTAACCCGGCAATCTGCTCCTGGGCCTCGGCGGAACCCGCATAAGCCAGGAGAATTTCCCGAAGCCCGCTGGCGTTGCTCACGTCGAAACTATCACTCTTAAAGCCTTCTACCATCTGCGCAATCAGTGCCCCGGACCAATCGGTGTGTCTCGATGCAATCCACAGCGCCGTTTCACGCAGGGTATCATCCTTTGCCGCGAGCAGGGGCAGCACATCGTCCACCGTAAGGTCTGCACCTTTCATCTGGTCCAGGCTGATGGCCGCCGTACGACGTATCGCAGGATTGGTATGCTTGAGCGCGAGTCGCGCCACCTTGTCCACGCCCAGTTGAATGGCCGCGTAGGTCATGGCGTGGGCCTCATGGGGATCAACGGCGTAGGCGGAGGCCATGTAAAGCATGTAAGCGGCTTCGATGCCATTCAACCGGCCAATGCTGGTGGCGGCTTGACGGCGCACGGGCGCTTCGGGATCAAAGAGCAGTGCGCTCAGGGCGGGGATTGCCTGGCGGTCCCCTTCCAATGCCGACATGCGGGCCGCAGCAATACGAACCTTGAATTTCTTATCGGACAAGGCGCGGCGCACAGCAGCGCGGGCCTCTTCACCGCCCAACTGGCCCAATAGCCAACAGGCCTGAAGACGCAGCTTGGCATCATCACTGGAATCCAATGCGGCAACGAGGGGAGCCACGGCACGATCACCCCGAAGGCGAAGCTGGTTAAAAGCCCGACGCTGTACCTGAAGGCGAGCATCGCTCAAGAACGGCACCAGGGCCTCGGCGGATTTGCTTATCAGATCAATTTTCTTGCCCCAGGGATCTTCGACTGCGGGCGCGTCTTTCTTTCTGACACGATAGATGCCGCCCACAATTTCTGGTTTGGAAATACGCGACACGGGGCACGCATCCACATACCAGCCGCCGGTATCACAGACCAGCAGACTTCCATCGGCATCTTGCATCACATCGGTGGGATGAAAGTCGGGATGGCTGGATACGAAGAAATCGCTGTCTTCTGTCCGAAAGGTAGCCCCCTCCCGAATCAGCAGGTGCCGCTGCACCCGGTGGGGATTGAACTGGGCGCTGAACAAATTATCGGTGTATTCCGCACCCCATGCATCGCCCACATAACGGGCCAGGCCCGAGGGTGCAATGCGAGCGAACTTCGTCATGGTCGGCATCAGCGGGCCGGAACGCACGAACTCCGCCATGCTGGGACCAGGCTTGGGGAAAACGCCGCCTTCCACCCAGTGCATGAGGGCATCCCGTTGACCTTGGGCCGGGTTTCGGAAATAGGTCATGGTACCGAGGGTTTCGCCCGCGTCGGTAAAGGCAATTTCAATCGGGTTGTCAAAGGCCCCACCCGCCATGCGCTCCAACTGGGTACCATCGGGGCGGCAACGCCAGATCCGCGATGCGGTCCCTTCAAAACGCACGCCCTCCTTGCTCGTGATGTCATACCCGTGACGTCCGTGGGTCAAATAAAGCCAGCCATCCGGCCCCAGAAAAGGACCGTGCAGGCTCGCTGAATTCCGCATATGCCAACCCTTGAGCAGCACCTCCCGCTCTTCCGCGACACCATCCCCATCGGCATCCTTCAGGCGCACGAACTCGGGGGGCGCCGCCACGTAAAGAGAACCCTGGTGCCAGAGCACCCCCATGGGAAAGGTCATGGCATCGGCAAACACTGTCTTGCTGTCATAGATGCCGTCGCCATCACTGTCGGTGAGCCGGAGAATCATGAAGGCCGGACTCTCGATCATGAGATCCGCCTTCATATCCGTTCCCGTTGACTCCGCCGTATACAAATTGCCCGCTTCATCCAGCTCCATAAACATGGGATAGGAAGAGAGGCCCGGTGTAATAGCACTTTCCACCGTGAAACCATCGGGCACCGTAATGCTTGCCAGACCTGTCGCGGGAGCCGCCTCCGTGGTGCCAGTCATGGCAAGCAGGGTGGCGATGCTGAACGCTGTTACAAAATTCTTTACCATAGGTTAACTTCCTTCATCTGTCGAATTCCCAACTATTCACCGGTAGCGTGTGACGGAACGCTGGACATTTCGGTCGCAAGACATTGCGTGAAGCATAACGAGATCTGTACGCAAAGCCCCCCCCGCAAGAACTTGTATCGAAGGCGCTATCTTAGCATAATCAAGGTTCCTTGTCTTGTCTGAACCTGCCGCTCTTTGTCCTGTGGAAATCACACTATGAACAGAATCAATCTCCTGCCGACCTCCATTGTCATCCTGCCCCTTTTGCTATGTTTCATGGTGCTGTCCGAGTTTGCATCCGCCGAAGATGCAAGCACGCCATGGCGCAACGCCAGAAATCCCGAGGCCATTGCCGCACTGAGCGGCACCGAAGACGCACTTGCCAACGCAGGATGGTGGGGCTTTGACCCCGAGGATAGTACGGAGGCCATTCAATCCGCGATTAACTCCGGTGCCCGAAAAGTCGTGATACCTTTTGTGGGGCAACCTTGGATCGTGCGTCCCATCCAACTGCGCAGTAATCTCGACCTCATCCTGGAACCGGGCGTGCTGTTGCTCGCAAAACGGGGTGAATTCAAGGGCGGCGGCGACTCCCTCCTCTCTATCGTGGATGCAGAAAACGTGGTCATCCGTGGCTACGGTGCGACCCTGCGCATGTGGAAAAAGGACTACCAGAACCCGCCCTATTCCAAAGCAGAATGGCGCATGGGACTGCGTATCCTTGGCTCCAAAAACATCCTCGTCGAAGGGCTGCGCATCGAATCCAGCGGCGGCGACGGCATCTACATCAGCGGAGGCAAGAACCTGGCCTGGAGCGAAGATGTCACTATTCGCCACGTCGTCTGTGATGACCACCATCGGCAGGGCATCAGCATCATCAGTGCGGAAAACCTCCTCATCGAAGACTGCATCCTTTCCAACACCGCAGGCACGTCTCCCCAGGCGGGCATCGACTTTGAACCCAACGCGCCCCATCAACGACTCAAGAATTGTATCGTGCGAAATTGCATCATGGAAAACAACGCGGGCGACCAAATTCTGGTCTACCTCAAGCCCCTCGACAACACCACCGAAGACGTTAGCATTCGCTTCGAGAATTGTATCGTGCGCGAGGGAACGCCGAACATGCCGCCGGAAGAAAGCGACCGAAGCTATGGTCACGCGGGCATCCGCATCGGCGCGTGCCGGGATCAGGGTCCCAGGGGCAGTATCGTCTTCGAGCATTGCACCAGCGAAAACACGGGCCGGGAGAGCGTACAGCTTTTTGATGTTTCCCGGGACAGTGTGGCGATTCGATTCGAGGAATGCACGTGGGCCAGCCCCTGGAGGAACCCCGCGCCAGGCCACAAGGGTCCCAAAGCTGCTGTTCTGATTTACGCATACCGCCCCGAGCTTGTCATGAACACAGGGGGCATACACTTCGAAGAGTGTGCCCTTATCGACGACAGCCCAGAGCGCCCGGCAGTGGTATTTTTCGATCCAAAACCCACCAACGGCCTCTTTGAGGTGAGCGGTAATATTTTCTATCAAGGGCCAGGCACACCGGAAATGGTGCTGGGTGATAAGCAGGATAACGTCACATTGGCAGTGCTTCCCGGTTGAGCGGGATTTCGCTGATACTGTGTAGAAACATAGGGCAAGCACCATGCTTACACAGGAGAACTTCGGGACAGTAGCGCTGGAAACTGAGAGCCACTTGCCCGACACAACGATTCCTGTTGTATCCCGAGTCAACTTGATCTCAGGCTGGAAGCCTAAGCTACGTTATCGCACCTTGCAATGGTCCGGCGAACGCCTCCAGCGCTTGCCGCTATTTGACCTTTTGCGGCTCATTTGTCATCATGCCGGGGTAGTGTGAAGCAAGCAGTGGCGCAGTTTGAGGACGCTTTCCCATGAGAATACGCTTATACCCACCCGTGCGACGGATACAATCCGCTATCCTGGCAGCCGCCATGACAATGGGCATTGCCACGGCAGCGCACACAGAAGCCAAGAGCAACACCACAGCGCCGCCCAAAGACTGGGCCTTTCATGCCCCGGAACGGCCGACACTGCCAAGCGTGGACGACCCGGCGTGGTCCGAAAACCCCATTGATGCCTTCGTCTACCAGAAACTCGCGGAGCAGAATCTGGCCCCCTCCCCCGAAGCGGAGCGCCGCGTGTTAATTCGTCGCCTCTATCTCGATGTTTTGGGCCTTGCCCCTACCCCGGAAGAAGTCGCCTCGTTCCTAAGTGACACCGATGCCAACGCCTACGCAAACCTGGTGGACCAGATACTCGCATCGCCCCATTATGGCGAACGCTGGGCGCGACACTGGCTCGATGTCGTGGGCTTTGCCGAAACCGACGGCTTTGAAACCAACGTACCCCGGCCCAACGCCTGGCGTTACCGCGACTATGTCATCCAGGCCATCAACGACGACATCCCCTACACCCAGTTCATCAAGGAGCAACTGGCCGGAGACGCGCTAGGCGCGGACCGGGCCACAGGCTATCTGGTGGCCGGTGCGAAGGACATTGTAAAAAGTCCCGACATCGTCTTGACAAAGAACCAGCGCGACGGCGAATTGCATGATATGGTAAACCGCACAAGCGCCGCATTCCTCGGCCTCACGGCGGGCTGCGCCAAGTGCCACGACCACAAGTTCGACCCCATTTCGCAGCGCGACTACTACCAGCTACGCGCCGTATTCGCCGGGGTGCAGCATGGTGATCGGGACATCCGCCCCGATGACTATGGCGAGCGCATGGCGAAGGCGGAGAAGGTCACGCAGAAAAAAAACGCGCTGGCAAGAAAGCTGGCCGACTACACCCCAAAAGCCACGGTGGGCCTGACCGCTATCGACGACGATGGTCCCCTCTTCCAGGTGGCGGGCGCGCCAAAGACGGCCTTCCATGTCCGCCCCATGCAACACGGCATCATGGGCAAGACCGAATCAGACCCCGGTGAACGCTACACCGTCTGGCAGGCCAACACGAATCAGGTGCTCTTCTCCTGGATGCCCGCGATGACAGGCGACACCCAAGTTTACCTTTCCTGGTGTACCGACAAGGACCGTTGCGCCAAGGTCTCCTATCTCCTGGATGCCGATGGCAACCCCGCCACGACGGAAGACCAGACCGTGATGGCAACGATTAATCAAAAGCTCCTGGCCTCTCAGGAAGAGGGCGCGACGGCAGAAAACGAATGGAGCGGTTTCTTCGATGCCGGTCGCCACGCGCTCACCGAACACTCTGTGGTGCTCCTGCGGAGCGACGACAACAAGGGCAAGGTTACGGCGGATGTGATTGCCTTGCGGCCCGTCGCCAATACCATGGACACCACCCCACCCACGTTGCGTCCCCAGCTTCGCCAGGCGGTGACGGCACAGCGCAACGAGGAACGCTTTGCCGCCATCGAGGCCACGGCCCTGCGCTTCACCATACACGCCACGAATGGCAACCGCGCGTGCATCGATGAGTTGGAGGTCTACACGGCGGAATCCGGCGAAAACATCGCCCTGGCCAGTGCGGGCGCGGTGCCCTCGGCGTCGGGTGAATACGGCAACGAAAAGCACCGCACCGTACACCTCAACGATGGCAAGCACGGAAACAGTTTCAGTTGGATCCCCGGCCAGGAACCCGCAGCTTGGGCGCAGATTGATTTTTCCGAGGCAAAAAACATCGACCGCGTCGTCTGGGGCCGGGACCGGGAAAGCAAGTTCCAGGACCGTCTGGCTACGCAATACACCATCGAAGTAAAGCGCGCCGATGGCACATGGCAGGCTGTGGCGGCCGGTTATGACCGGGCACCCTTCGGCATCAAGACACCCAACATCCGTCCGTATGTCACCGGCCTCGATGCCGACAGGCGCACCGCCCTGGCCGCGCTCCAGAAGGACATCAAGACGCTGGATGGCGAACATGCAACGCTGACCACCTTCGAACGCATCTACGGCGGCAAGTTTGTGGAGGCCGAGCCAACCCACTTTCTCTATCGGGGCGACCCCATGGCCGAACGGGATCTGGTGAATCCCGGCGGGATCGCCCAAGTCGGCACGCCCTTGCAACTGGCCTCCGACGTGCCGGAACAGCAGCGCCGCGTGAAGCTCGCCGAATGGATCGCCAGCGACACCAATCCCCTCACGGCCCGCGTCATGGTGAACCGCATCTGGCACTACCACTTTGGCCGGGGCATCGTGGAGACCCCAAGCGACTTTGGCGCCATGGGCACGCGCCCCACCCACCCCGAACTCCTCGACTGGCTCGCCACGACCTTCATGGAAG
>JAJRPE010000280.1 GCA_024280935.1 Candidatus Hydrogenedentota bacterium | reverse complement strand
CGGCGGTGCTGCCCCCAACTACGGGACAGCCACGCCCGTTTAAGGTGTTTTTCGTTGGGTTGATAGGACTCTTGAGGGTCCGAGCAAACAAAGATACACCGCATTGTTCGGGGCGCGTCAGTCCCTGACTCATTGGAAGTAATATGGAAAAGAACAAGGTAATGGAAGAGGTGCTTGGCGATACGCCGGACCTTACCGTCAGCGACTTGTACAGCGCGGACTTCAAGACCGTATTTCGCGGCTATGACAAGCAGCGTGTGAACGGTTTTTTGGCGCGGGTAGCCGATGCCTTTGAGGTGCTTCAGCGCGAAGTAACAGCGCTTCGGAAAAGCGAAGACGAACTTCGTTTCCAGGTTGATGACTACCGCGAGATGGAGAAGTCCCTCACTGCGGCGCTGGCGGGTGCCCAGAAGCTCAGCGAAACTACCCTGGCCCAGGCGAAGCGGGAAGCCGATGTAATCGTGGAGGAGGCTCGTGTACATCGGGACGCGGCCAAGGCCAAGAGTGCGGTTATACCGGATGAGCTTCGGGAAGAAATAGCGGTGCTGCGTGCTGAGCGTACACGGCTCAAGGCGGATCTTCGGGCCGTGTTGGACATTCACCTGGCGCTGCTCCGTGACGATGGGGGGGACGACGGCGCGTCTGTGGAGTTTATGCCGGATGCCCAGGGTTCCGTGGCACCGGAGGAGGCAACGGTAGTGCCTGACGAGCAAAGCAATGAGGATGAGAAATCATGAGTGCCGTGATATTGCTGTGGGTGGCCGGTTCCTTAGCGCCACCGGACGACTTTGATACCTTCTTCAAAGAATTCTCCGAAAAGCGGACGGGCATTCAACTGCTTGAAGCCGACATCGAAGAGCGTACCTTTGAGTTTGGCGAAGTAAATCTGCGCCGGGGGCGGGTGCTCTTTGGGAAGCCGCGCCGCATTATTTTTCGCTACGAAGGCGACGAGCCCACACTCATGGTCGATGATCGACGGGTTTACGAATTTGATCCCCTGGAGGAGCAACTTCAAATCTATGATATTGACGACAGTCCCGAGGCCAGCATCTTTTTTCTGGGATTCGACAGTGATACGACGGCCTTGCGTGAGGCCTATGATGTGCGTCTTTTTTCGGTTGATAACGATCAGGGGAAGGATGGAATCATCATACGGCCCAAGAAGGACAGGGACAACGCGCCTTTTCAGGAGGTGATGATTTATCTTCGAGATGCCGACTATTTGCCCTTCCGCATACAAATCAAGTTGGACGACGATGCCAATATGGTTACCGAATTTTCCAACTACAAAATAAACCAGCCCGTGGCCCCGTCGTTCACCCAGTTGCGTATTCCCGCAGAGACACGGATTATCGAAAATGGCGACGTGACGGTTCGTTCCGTGCCCGCCGGTGGCTTGCTTGTGCCACCTGCGGCGTTGACCGTGCCCGAGAGTTTGGGCAGTTCAGTCGAATCGGACGGGTCAGACAATGGCGAAGTAGCGCCCGAGGAGTCCGTGACCGTCGAGGTTCTTCCCGCGCCATGACCCTCGCCGTCGATTCGCCACACGGCAATGGTCTGTTTGTGGATAGTAATTCCACACACAGCTGACTGCAATGAAAGTCCTTATGAAAACATTTTTTATCGTAGTGCTATCGCTATTGGGTGTCTGCTCCGCTTCCTGGGCGGGTTCCGCTGGCGCGCCCTTAAAGGTGCTGCGCTACGGGCCGGTCAATGATCAAATCGTTGATGCCTTGTCACCGGGGGGATTGGTTCAATGCAACGCCGGCGATCTGATCACGACCTTTGGCGACAAAGGTGATTCCGCTGCGGGTTCGAAATGTTATTTCGTCCGCTCAAAAGACCAGGGAAAGACGTGGGCACCACCCTATATGGTGATAGCGCCGCAGAACCCTAAGGAAGGGATAGCGGCTGGACTTGTCTCCCTGCCCAATGGGGAGTTATTGATGCTGCTCCTTCGTATTGCCCATAGTAATTCAAGCCGGGAAAGTGTTTTCGGATATCGTGAAACCACCATCGAATTGAAGGTCAGCCAGGATAACGGCGCGTCCTTTGCATCGGTCGGTTTTTTGGATACGGCACCCGAAAGCCTGACGTCCGTGTCGGGGGCCATCTATTCGCTGAAGAATGGTGACCTGATTATACCCGCGTATTGCTACACGAGCCGACCACGGGAACATCCCGGCTATCAATATGGTGCCGGCTTCTTTCGCAGTTTGGACGGCGGCGCGAATTGGGGTCCCCTCGAAGTCGTCTTCGACGATCCCCCCTCGACCGAAGAAGTGAGGCAGGGCTTCAATGAAGAAGCTTTTGCGGTTCGGGAAGATGGGGTGATAATCGCCTATGCACGCGTGGATGTCCACACCGGGGCGGACTACAAGCAGAACAACATGTGGATGTGCCAGTCCGAGGATCAGGGCGTGACGTGGACGAAGCCGGTGGAAACATCCATCGCGGGCATTTACCCCGTGATAAACATGCTGCCCTCGGGCCAATTTGTTATGGCGTGTGGGCTTAGAGATTCCAACGTCATGCGCCGAACCACCTCCCTGTTTACGAGCAGCGACGGTATCAATTGGACATACCGGGGCCATCCCTATTATTCGCGCACGAAGGGGATGCCCGCCAATTCCGCGACGGGTGGTTCGCAAGCGATGCTTCCCATGGGCGAAAATTCGCTCTATATTGTTTTCTACGCCCACGATCCAGCCCTTCCGGGTTATCACAAAACCTATGTGGACGGTGGCCTGTTGGAGGTTCTCCCCGCGCCATGACTCCTATTATTCTCGCCTCTGGCTCGCCACGCCGCAAGAGCCTGCTCGCTGCGCTGGGGGTGCCCTTTAGCGTGCAGACCAGCGATGCCGACGAGCCCAACGAGGGTGATACCCCCGCCGAGGTGGTGGTGGGCAACGCGGTCATCAAGCGGGACGACGTGGCGGATCGACAAACCGATCCCGCAATAATAATTGCCGCCGACACCCTCGTATTTTACGAAGAGCACGTCTTGCCGAAGCCGAAGGATCTCGATGATGCCCGCCGTATGCTCCGTCTGCTCTCGGGCAATACCCATCAGGTACTCACGGGAATCGCCGCCTGCCACACCGGGACCGGCCAGTGCGCCGAAGCCAGCGAAACGACGGATGTGACCTTCAAGGACCTGTCAGACGATGAGATTGAGCGTTTCGTGGCAATCGTTCATCCGCTGGATCGTGCCGGGGCCTACACGGTGGATGGTCCGGGAAGCCTGATTGTGGCAAGCTATCGCGGTTGCTACCAGAACGTGCTGGGCCTTCCCATGGTGCGACTTGATGCCCTGCTGCGTACGCTGGATGTGCAGCTTTTCGACCTCATGGACAAAGAAGGGGCCGTATTTCTTTGAAGTTTGACGGGGAGGGTGGCATAGGCGTCCCGCCTGTGTATTGTTTAGCCCAGTGGGGCATAGGAGGATTGTTATGGCAACACGATTGGCACTTCCGAGAATAACCCGTCGGGGATGGATGCAATCGGGCTTGGCCGGGCTGGCGGGCGTTGGTCTGGCACGGGGGACACTCGCTGAGACACCATCAAAAGAAAGCGAAACCGTGCGGGATCGGCTCTGGATTTTCACGTGCGCTGCCAATAGTGACTATCCCCACATGGGTCGTCGTTCGGTGATGACACCGGCTGAAGGTGCTTTTTGCCTTGGGGTGCCAAATATTTTCATGGTGCAGTCCAGTGAGAGCGAAGCGCCCTACGGGCGGCTGGAGCCACCACTGGCCCAGTACATGGTGGCCCTGCGCCCGCTGAAGCGTGTTGTCTGGTCGGTTGTCGGTTCCGGCGGATTTTACTCGCCCAAAGAGACTGAGGAAGTCCTCAAGATTGCCGAGACGGCACCTAATTTCACGGGCATCATGCTGGATGATTTCTTCACTGGCGAAAAAGAGGGGCACCGTGCGAAGTTGACGATTGAAGAACTGGGCGGAATCCGCAGCCGACTCAAGCGAGTCAATGAGAATTTCGACATCTTCGCAACGGTCTATGGGCGCCAGCTTGATCTTCCGATTTTGGACTACCTGGCCATGATTGATGTCGTTACGCTTTGGACAAGTAATTCGGAGGATTTGGCGAATCTGGAGTCGAACCTGAAAAAGGTTGATGCGGTGGCCCCGCACGCGAAGAAGTTGCTGGGCTGTTATTTCGTCGATTACGGGAAGAAGCAGGGAGTTCCTGTTTCCTGGATGAAGCATCAGTGTGAGACGGGATTGCGCTGGCTTCAGGAAGGCAAGATCGAGGGCATGATCTTTCTGGGGAACACCACTATGGATCTTGGATTCGAATCGGTGAACTGGACCCGTCAGTGGATTGAGGAAGTGGGCGACAGAAAGCTATAGCCAGGAAACGCTGCTCCACAGGGGACGGCAACGTTGTGTCCACACGCGGGTAGCTTGTCCCATGGAATTCAATCAACACCCTTCAGCGGCTTTTTAATATTGATCGCCTGTGACACGTTATAATCCAGCGCATAGCCGCCATGGTACCCCGCAAGCGCCTTTTTATTCTTGTTTGCCCACGCCTTCATCCATTCGTAAATCCTTGGGTTATAGACACCAAAGAGTCCATAGGAACTCGCCACGAAATGTATGTCCATGCCGCCCAGGGTATAGCCATAGCTTTTTCGGCCTCCGTAGCCGACCCGATACCAGCCGTCTACGCCGTCGGAGAAAACCGTGAAGTGCGGGGCGTCCAGCGTTCCTCGTGCCACGCGGAAGGCGAGGTTGTTCGCCCAACCCTCCAGGGCTTCCTCGGGGATGGAAACATCAAAGGCCGTGCCAAATCGTTTGACCGTTTCAAAGAACCAGTTGAAGCGCCTTGCATGAGAAATGTCGGTGCCCACCTTGGACACCCTCTTTTTAGGCTGTTTGATGGTGCCGTCTGCCCGAAACATGGCGTTGGGATCCGTGTCGGAGCTTGTCTTCGTTATTTCGCTGCCGTAGCCTGCGTAACCGTAGTCGCGATAGCTTGCCCAGCCGGTCCTGTCCAGCATCCAGCAGGCATAGTCCCTGCCCTCATGGCGGTGTGTGGCGACTTCCCATTTGGGTGCGATGCTTTCCGCCATGTACGCTTGTACGTACCGTTTCCAGGCACCGATAGTCGCAATCGATTTTCCTGCGTTTTTCATGTAGTCATAGAATTGCAACGCCGATTGCACAAAGAATAAATGCCGATCACCGACCCGGTTTCGATTGACCGGTTTCGCAAGCCATTGATCGATATGGCTTACGACGATTTGAATGTTTTTATCCGAAAAATTGCTTTCGATACCATGGCGCTCACAGGCAGAGAGGACACGCGTGAGCAGGCTGAAATATTGCGCAATGCACAGCTCGACTTCGACACCGATAAGGTTGTGGGTGTTGTTGAGCCATTTCCCGTCGGTCATATGCGGTGGCTCAAAGGGGATCAAACACAACGCCAGAAGCCTCCCCAGCATTTTTTGATCGCCCTGCTCATCGGCATAGATGGCCGCGTTTTGCATATGCATCTGAACGTCGTACAACACGTAGGTGTCGTTGTTGCCGTCCTCGTCTTTGCGGAGCCGCCGGTACATCTCGGATTCGAAATACTGGAAATGCTTTGTGAACGCGGCATCGATACGCGCTTCAGCATCGGAGAGAGCGGGTTCATTCGCGAACGTGGTGCTGTTTGCTGTTAGCAAAATAAGCGAAAGCAGCAGCGCTATTTTTCGATTAGCGGGGATAGTAATTCTCCGATATTTCCTTGATACGAATAAACAAGCGAAGTGCAGGAGGGCGACTTTTCTTGCCCGAAGCAAAAACACGATGCGTAAGTCGGTGCATGGTGGTCACAGAAAAGGCCCAGCCGCTATTGTTGGCATCACGTCGCCTTTGTTGCGAACTGGAAAGTCCGCACTCCTGCCCCCGCCCCCCTCAAACTTCAACCTCCCCCTGATACAAACTCGCAATACCAAAGGTTAGCGGTGTGGCGGTCACGTCCTCGAAACCTGCGTCCCGCATGAGTTTGCAGAAGTCTTCGCCATAGGGGAAGGTTTCCACCGTCTCGTTCAGGTATTTGTAGGCATGGGAATCGCCGGAGATCAGGGCACCGAGTCGAGGGAGGATGTTGCGGAAGTAAAAGAGGTAGCAGGCGCGAAAGGGGCGATTCGCGGGCAGGGAGAATTCGAGGATGAGGGCGCGACCACCGGGTTTAAGAATGCGGCGCATTTCCCGAAGTCCCTCGGAGACATCCAGCACATTCCGAATCCCAAAGGAAATAGTGACGGCATCAAACTGTGCGTCGGCCAGTCCGAGGGCGGTGGCATCACCCCGGACGAGGCGGTATTTCTGGTCCAGGCCCATGGCGATCAGTTTCTGCTGACCATATTTCAGCATGCCGCCGGACATGTCGAGCCCGACCCCGGATGTGACGTTGGGGCAGGCCCGTTCCATAGCGATGAGCACATCGGCGGTGCCCGTGGCGAGATCGAGTACACAGAGATTCTTGCCCGCCGGGATGCGCCGGTTCATTGTCTTGCGCCAGCGGACATCGGTTCCGAAGGAGAGGAGGCGATTGAGGAGGTCGTAGCGGTGTGCGATGCGGTCAAACATCTTGAAGGCCTGCATTCGCGACGGGCTTTGGGGGGAAGTTTCGGGCACGGGGTATAACCTTGATAGGGGTAGAGACAGGGGGCCGAGGCCCGGTGTGGGGCGATGGGTGGTCCTGATCCTATGTGATTGGGAGCGTGAATTCAACGTAGCAATGCAGTGCCGTAAAGGGGGGCATAAAGGGTGCCACCCTCACACGCAGCCGGTTCCCGGCCAAGTTTGCGGGTGCGGGTTCGCGGAAATTATCTGCGGTATCATGTGGTCAGGGAGTGCGTGACGACAACCTATAGGGTCCATTTTTTGATAGTAACTCTGGTTTTGATGCTTTGCACCCGCAAGCTCCCCCGCTTCGCTCCTCCGCGTGAGGGTGGCACCCCCTATCGCGTACTTTGGCTCCATTGTTTGGCGGCACAAACGGACCAAACACCATATATGGGTGTTTTGGGTGTATTTACAATAAGGGGTGTTTCGTAAGTCCTTGCAAAATAGCTAGTTGCGGATTTTATCTTTGTTGACAGGTGCCACATATTGTGGTATGGTATCCGTGATGAGCTTCCTCCCTGCCCGAGTAGATCCGTGCGGTTCGGGTGGTTGCGGATGGACAGGCACCATGACACTCGATGATATTGTGGATATTGGACAACGGGCCATGTGGGTTACCCTGCTGGCTTCCGCACCCATGTTGCTCTCCGGGATGGTGGTGGGACTGACCATCAGTATTTTTCAATCGGTCACCCAGATCCAGGAAATCACCCTGACCTTCGTTCCAAAGATTGTGGTGGTCATGGTGATGTTCGTGCTGTTCTTGCCTTGGATGTCCGACACGGTTCTTTTTTTTGTGCGGGACTTGTACGGGAATATTGATACCCTCGTATTGCCCCGTTAGCGGTGTGACGGGGGGTGACGGGAAGTACTTGGAATAGGAAAAACGAATCATGGCCGAATTGGAGATCTTGAAGCTCTTTCTCCTGGTGCTGATTCGTTTTTCCGGGCTCATGGTGGCGGCCCCTGTGCTCGGATCGAGCAACGTGCCGCTCGCCGCAAAAGTTGGCTTTGCAGTTTTTGGCGCCATGCTGATTACGCCAACCCTGCCCATGCTGGAAGTCGGGATTCCGGATGCCAACGTTGCCTTTGCCCTGTTGGCGATAGGCGAGTTCCTGATTGGATTGTTGGTGGGCTTTGTCGTGGGGATGGTTTTTTCCGCTGTCCAGGTGGGCGGACAAATCATGGATATGCAGTCGGGCTTCGGTATGATGAACGTCTTTAATCCGGCTTTGGAAACCCAGTCGTCCATCTTCGGTTTTTTTCTGTTTATTCTGGCCGTGCTCTACATGCTCGTGATGAATCTGCACCATGTGATGATTCGAGGTTTTGTTCATACATTCGAAGTGATTCCCATCGGTGGATTCGCAGCGAAGCCCGATTTGCTTTGGGAGATGACACGGTGGGGCCAGGCCATGTTCGTGGATGGGCTTATCATCGCCGCGCCCGTGGCCGCCGCCATGATGTTGGCCTACGTCACCATGGGGCTTCTTGGCCGCGTCGTTCCCCAGATTCAGTTGTTCGTTGTGGGCTTTCCCGTGACGATTGCGACGGGCTTGATCGTTACCGCCCTCAGTATCAGTATCTACCTCCAGGTTCTTAATGGTGTTTTTGAGCGGACGTTTATTCGGCTCGACACGTTGATCCAGGGTATGGGATAGGGTAGCGGCATGGCGGAAGATACCGGCGGCGACAAGTCATTACCTGCGAGTCAGCAGAAGATCCAGAAGTCTCGGATGGAGGGGAATATTGCCAAGAGCCAGGATCTCGGCAGTGGCATTGCCTTGGCTACGGCACTGGTGGCGCTCGTGTTTTTCGGTCCCATGAGCATGGAGTATCTCCTGGATGCGGGGCGCTACTATATCGGCCATGCCCATGAATTGACGGTGGAGCAGGTGGGGCTGCAGCCCCTGGCAATGGGCGTGATTCGCTATCTTGCGTATTGTGTTCTTCCACTGGCGCTGATGATCATGTCGGTTGGCTTGCTGGTGAATTTGGCCCAGGTTGGCATACTTCTTACGGGCAAGCCGTTGGTGCCCAAGTTTTCCCGGCTGAATCCCATTACCGGGGCGCAACGATTTGTTTCTATTCGTTCGCTGGTGGAACTCGTAAAATCGCTCGCAAAGCTCACCCTTGTGGTTGCCGTGGTTTGGTTTGCGATGCGGGACCGCGTCGGCGAGTTTGTGGTTCTCATGGCCATGACACCCCTCGGTATTCTAAGCGGGGTGACAGGGCTTGTGTATTCGGTGTGGTGGCGCATTGCGCTGGTCATGATCATTCTCGGCCTTTTCGACTTTGCCTACCAGCGTTGGCAGCATTTGCAGGACTTGCGCATGACCCACCAGGAAGTCAAAATGGAGTCGCGCGAGCTGGAAGGCGACCCCCAGATAAAGCGCAAGGTCCGCCAGTTACAACGGCAAATGGCGACGCAGAAGATGATGCAGGATGTGCCCGAAGCCGACGTGATCATTACCAACCCGGTGCGCTTCGCTGTGGCTATCCGCTATGAAATGGGCGAGATGAGGAGTCCTGTTGTCGTGGCGAAGGGCGCCCGCAAGATGGCCGAGAAAATTCGTGCCATTGCCACGGAACACGATGTGCCCATCGTGCAAAAGCCTGAATTGGCCCGAGCCCTTTACCGGAGTATCGACGTGGGCCAGGGAATTCCAGAGAGTCTCTTTCGCGCGGTGGCGGAAGTCCTCTCCTTCGTGTACAGCATTGACCAGCGGCAGGCAAAAATCCAGGAGCGCGAATCGGCCTGGAAAGCGACGGGGAGCTAAGGTAGATGGCCGCTCCAGTCAATTCGATACAAAACCGCGCCAGCGATTTCCTGGGAAAGAATCAGGATCTCGCCCTTTCCGCAGCTGTAATCGCGGTATTGCTTATCCTTTTTGTGCCCATTCCGACGGCGTTGGTCGATATATTGCTGACCGTCAATATCTCCATTTCCGTGGTGGTTTTGTTGAGCACCATCTACCTTCAACGCCCGACGGAGTTTTCTGTGTTTCCCGCCTTGCTGCTCATGCTGACCTTTTTTCGGCTGAGCCTCAACGTGGCAACCACGCGCCTGATTCTTTCCCAGGCGGACGGCGGAAACGTTATTGATGCCTTCGGTGGTTTTGTCACGGCGGGTAGCCTACCCGTGGGCATCGTTATCTTTGCCATCTTGGTGATTATTCAGTTTGTCGTAATCACCAAGGGCGCGACACGTATTTCCGAAGTGGCCGCCCGATTCACACTTGATGCCATGCCGGGCAAGCAAATGGGGGTGGACTCCGATCTGAACGCCGGTCTGCTCACGGAGCAGGAGGCCCGGGAGCGGCGGCGGGCCATCGAGAAGGAAGCGGATTTTTACGGTGCCATGGATGGTGCCACGAAGTTCGTCCGCGGGGACGCTATTGCGGGCCTCATTATTACCATCATCAATATCGTCGTGGGCCTTGTCGTGGGCGTGTGGATGCTTGACTTGGGCTTCTCGGAGGCGCTCCAGCTTTATACGCGCCTGACCATCGGCGATGGATTGGTTTCCCAGGTGCCGTCTCTTATCATTTCCCTGTCCGCTGGCCTCGTTGTGACACGGACCGTGTCGGACGATAATTTGGGGAAAGACCTCAGCGGGCAGTTGACACAGCAGCCGCGTGCCCTTGGCGCGACGGCGGCCGTCATGGTTGTTTTCGGAATAATGCCCGGTATGCCGACACTGCCTTTTTTTGCGGTTGGCCTGTTTCTGGCCGGATTGACCTATGTAGCCTCTCAGATGAAGGTGAAGGAGGCGGCCATGAACTTGGAGGCAAGCTATGAGGCGGCGGAGGCTGCGGAGGAAAAACCGGCAGAGCGGACGGAGGACCTTCTTACGGTAGACCCCCTCAAGATTGAGTTGGGCTACGGACTTATCACGATGGCCGATCCGGGACAGGGTGGCGATCTCCTCACCCGCATCCAGGTCATCCGCCAGCAGACGGCGACGAAGATGGGCTTTATCGTTCCCGTGGTTCGTATCGTGGATAACATGCGCCTCCGTCCCAACGAGTACCAGGTTAAGCTGCGAGAATCGGTTATTGCCTCTTATGAGCTTATGCCAGACCATTTTCTCGCCATGAATCCCGGCTTGGTGGAAGAAGAGATTGAAGGCTATCCCACGCAAGAGCCTGCCTTCGGCTTGCAGGCCGTCTGGGTGCCTGCCCGGGACCGGGACAAGGCGGAACGGCTCGGCTACACCATCGTTGAACCTTCGGCCGTGGTGGCGACCCATCTTACCGAGCTTATTATGGGGCATGCCGAGGAACTGCTGACCAGGGAAGACGTGCAGGTGCTCGTGAATCACCTGAAGGAAGTGTCGCCCACGGTGGTGGAAGAGCTTATACCCAAGTTGTTGACAGCGGGGGAGGTGCAGAAAGTCCTCCACAATCTGTTGCGCGAACGGGTTTCCATTCGGAATCTGGAGACGGTGTTGGAGACCTTGTGCGATTACGCGCCCCGAACGAAAGACGCCGAGGTGCTTACGGAGTATGTGCGCCACGCCCTCGCCCGAGAAATTTGCAGCGCCTATGGGGATGAAGATGCGGTGCTCCATGTTGTAACGCTGGCCCCCGAATTGGAGGAGGAGGTGCTTAACGCGGTCAACACCTCCCAGACGGGCGACTACATCCCTGTGCCGCCGGAGAAGGCCGATGCCATCAGCGAGCGGTGCGCCGAAGCCCTGAAACCCCTCGTAGTTAGTGGTCAGGATCCGGTAGTATTAACGTCAGCCCCGGTTCGGCGTTATTTTAGACGTATTGTTGAGCGTCGTATCCCCAAGGTGGTCGTACTTTCCTATAACGAGATCGATCCTGCTATTACCCTCGAAAGCGTTGGTCAGGTGAGCGCATAACATGGCGCAACAGTTTCATAAAATACGGGCGCGGACCCTGGAAGAAGCGTGGCGGCAGGTTCAGAAGCAATTTGGACCTGAGGCCCTCGTTATCAATACCGCCGAAGTTCAAGAGGGGGGGATCTTCGGTTTTTTTGGCCGTAAGATGGTGGAAGTGACGGCTTCGGTGCCCACCAATACCCTGGCCTCCCAAGTGCGCAGGCCCAGCGCTGCCGAACGGCGCTACGTTGCGGCCTCCAAGACCGCCCCGCCATCGGGGGCCTCCAAAGCGCCTGGAGAGACGGTGGAGTATTTCGAGAAACTCGTGCGCGATGCCCAGCACCGCATGAACGCCAAACCCGCAGAGAAAAGCACGGCGGCGGCACGGCCCCCGGCAGGTCCGCGTCGCGCACCAGTGGCATCCCAAGCGGCACCCTCCCCTGTGCTTCCCTTTCCCACCCCGGAAAGCCGTGCGCAGACACCGGAAGTTCATCGGGAATTGCAGGAAATTCGGGAGATGATGGAGGTGCTTTACGCGGAGAGTCCCGGCGCGGGGTTGCCCGCCGAATTCGCACCCCACTATCGTACGCTGATAGAGCGGGGTGTCGCCCGAAAGGTGGCGGCCGTGTTGATCGGTGGGGTCGTGAAAAACAGCGACCTCCACCTCATGCGTGAAAAACGGGTCTTCCTGGAGCGTCTCCACATGGAGATCCGCAAGCTCCTCCATGGCACGGGTGGCCTGGCCCTCCAGGGCGGAACGTGCCGCGTCGTGGCGCTGTGTGGCCCCACGGGTGTGGGGAAGACGACCAACCTTGCCAAGCTGGCCGCCTACTACGCCGTGCGCGAGCGTGCCCGGGTGGCCTTGATTACGACGGACACCTACCGCGTGGCGGCCACGGACCAATTGAAGGTCTACGCCAATATCATTGGGCTTCCCATGAAGATCGTGCAGGACCCCAAAGAGATGGCGGAGGCTTTGCAGGCCTTTCAGTCGTATGACCTGGTTCTCGTCGATACGGCGGGGGGGAGCCAGTTTAATCTGGAGCAAATCAATGAACTCAAAGGGGTTCTGCTAAGTGCTCGCCCGCACGAAACCTTGCTGGTCATGAGCGCGGGCACCCCCTTGGATGACATGCGTAACATTCTTTCTAATTTTAAGTGTTGTACCCCCACGGCGGTATTGTTTACCAAGGTGGACGAGACCCGGCAGTACGGTGCGCTGTTGAGTGTCATGGCGGAATCGGGTCTGCCCCTGAGCTATCTCAGCACAGGGCAGAATGTGCCCGACGATATATGCATCGCGTCGCCCGCAACGGTGGCGAACCTGATTCTGGAAGGTACATTGAAACGTGGATGATCAAGCGCAACGACTCCGAGGCATGGTGGGGAACAAAAACAGGGGGGCTCGGGTATTGGCCGTAACCAGTGGGAAGGGGGGCGTGGGCAAGACCAACACCAGCGTAAATCTCGCTATCGCGCTGGCTGCCCACGGGAAGCGTGTGATCCTCATGGACGCTGACCTGGGGCTGGCCAACGTGGAGGTGCTCCTGGGCCTTAGCTCGCTGCACAATCTGGAGCACGTGATTGAAGGCGAAAAAACGATCTCCGAGATCCTGGTCAAGGGTCCCGGTGGCATCACCATCGTGCCTGGTTCCTCCGGGCTGGCTCAGATCGCCGATCTTACGGGCGCGGGTCGGCAGAACCTCCTGGGCGGTTTGCAGGAACTTCAATCCCAGAGCGATTACATCATCCTGGACACCATGGCCGGCATCGGTCGCAACGCCGTCGCCTTTGCCCTCGCCGCAGACGAGGTTCTGCTGATTACCACGCCCGAGCACCCGGCTGTCGTGGATGCCTATGCCATGCTCAAGACCCTCTACGCCAACCGCTCCGAAACCGTCGTGCGGCTTGTGGTGAATATGGTCTCCAACGCGGCCCAGGCCCAAGCGGTGGCGACCAAGCTTTCCGGCGTGTCCCAGCGCTATCTCAACCGCAATTTATCCTGTCTCGGCTATCTCTTGCGCGACTTGCAGGTGTCCCACGCCGTCATGCAAAGCAAGCCCTTCATGCTGGCCTACCCCCACGCCCCTGTGTCCAAGTGCATGCACGAAATCGCCGCTCGGCTCCTGCAGCAGCAAACAAGACAGCCCATGCATAAAGACGGCTTCTTCCGTCGCGTGGCCCAAAGTTTTGGGCTGAAGGGGTAGGGTAGGGTAGGGTAGGTGAGCAGTGAAGCACTACAATCTTGATCATAGTTAATCCACCGGCTTTGCCGGTGATAATTCATCAGGCTCTGCCGTTCCGGCGTATATCAGCATGCTTCCGCTATACATCAACGTGTGGGATTACGAAGGTGCCCCGGAGGGGCACAGGAACTTAGCGGTGGAGCGAGGTACGAGCGAAACCCTGGGGATAAAGGACGATGGATGAGAAAGCCCGCGAAGCGGTCGACGGAATGCCGGGATGTTTCCGTCACCCGCTACGCGGGTTTGGGAGGTGAAGAACACAGATGCCTGGGGTTTCGCTCGTACCTCGCTTCACCCCAGGCTAAGTTCCGTCATCCACTTCGTGGATTAAAAGAGCACTCGGTTTTACCGGTGACACCGGCTCCTTTCAGGGGCCTTCCTCATACCACCGGCTTTGCCGGTGGTTGCTGATTTTTAAGCATTTGGTCCGTGGAAATTCTCGAATCTCGTTTTTCCTGATGGCTGGTTCAGGCCTCCACAACCGCCGTCGCCTCAATTTCGACCAGCAGCGACGGAAAAATCAGTGACGCGACACCGACCCAGGTGGCGGCAGGCTGGTTTTCCTGCGTGAAATATTTTGCTTTTACGTGGCCAACGGCGGTGGAGCGTTCGCGATCCATGCCCACGATGTAGGTATTGATCTTGATAACGTCACCAACATCGGCACCCGCAGCCTTCAGTTCCTTGGCTAGATTCGCAAAGGCGATTTCAGCCTGCGCGCCGATGCCCTCGGGAATCTCCGTGCCGTCGTAGCCCACCTGGCCGGAAATAAGAATTGTCCGCACGCCGTTTGACGTGTACGCCACCGAATTGCTGAACCCCATGGGGGACGGGTTGATGAATTCTTTGGTCAACATTTTTTAGCACCTCTATCAGTTGAGAAAACGGGTTCGCCCATAGTGTTTCGTTTTTCTATACCCAATTTGTCCACACGCTACGGTAGAATTGTATCACAAGTCGGTATCTTCTTTTTGCCCTGACAAAGAAGGCCGCCCGATAGTTTTCAGGTGGCCTTGGTGAATCTTTCTGGCGACGTATTTTGCCGGACGAGGCACGACGCCTTATTCCGCACTGCTCTTCTCCTATCTATCACATGCTCGGGTGCTGTACACTAAGCGTGTGCCGATACAGTTGAATAGAACCAAGGACCCCCCCCCGAATGCCCGATGACTACCGTGTGAATACCAAACGAATGCCCAATGAATACCCGACGAACGCCCAGCGAGTGTATAACGAAAGCACAGCGAATGGGAATGTCGATATCCTTCGGGGGAATAGAGTATCTCCCGGTTCTTCAATTCGAACAGCAGTCATCCTCGCCGCCGGCATGGGTATTCGCCTGAAAGAGCGCACTAAATTTACACCCAAGAGCTATTTGTGCCTTGGTGAAAAATCGATAATCGAGGAGTCCATTCTACGTCTGCTCGATGTTGGCATTGAGCGGATTATAATCGTCACGGGGCACCTCGCCGACCAGTTCATTCCCTTGAAGGCCCGCTACAGCGGCAGGGTGAAATTGGCACACAACCCTCATTTTTCAGATTCGGGCACGCTGTACTCCCTGTATTGTGCGCGCGAGTACGTTGACGGGCCCTTCTTGCTGCTTGAGGCGGATCTCGTTTACGAACGCCGTGCGCTTACCGCATGTCTGGAACACCCCTGCGATAACGTTCTATTGCTGTCCGGCTTTTCGAACACCAGCGACGAGTACTTTGTGGAGACGCTAAACGACGGGCTACATGCGATTTCAACGAATCGGGAAAGCCTCGGCGCTGAAGTGTCGGGTGAGATGGTGGGTATTTCCAAGATTTCCCAATCCCTCTTTGCCCACATGATAGACACGGCAGCGCAGCGCTTCGCCACAACGCGCCACCGGAACTATGAAGTGGACTGGCTCGTTTCGGCAGCACGGAGCGTGCCCATAGCGTGCCCGGTGGTGGACGATTTGGTCTGGTGCGAAATTGACGATGAAACGCAACTCGCCCACGCACGCGATAATGTCTATCCCGTTGTCACGGCGCTAGACAAGGATCGCGAAATGTACGTCAGCGGTCAGCACCAACACCTCCTCAGCAAATCTAGGTTGGCCGGATAATTCGTCATGTTCGAGACTTCGTCGAAACCACATCAGCCCACAATGCTTTCATTTGCCAGGGATCTTCCCAATATCTGTTCACTTGCAGGTCTGCTATGTGCCGTGTTCGGTATTTGGCAAGCTGTTCTGGGTAATTTCACTGTTGCGACAATTGGAATTCTGTGGGCGGTTCTTTTTGACTGGACTGACGGAATCGTGGCTCGTCGAATGAGGGGGCGAACCGATCACCATCGCGCTTTTGGGGGGCAGCTTGATTCCCTGATAGATATTGTA
Organism: Candidatus Hydrogenedentota bacterium; assembly: GCA_024280935.1. Lineage (GTDB taxonomy): Bacteria > Hydrogenedentota > Hydrogenedentia > Hydrogenedentales > JAEUWI01 > JAEUWI01. The sequence goes on along the minus strand of JAJRPE010000280.1, from coordinate 21,114 downwards.
AGTTTTGGAGTGTTCCCTGCTGTCTTTCTCTTGAGCTACGGCGAGTTCAGCCCATGGTTCTTTCCGGGAGCATTTCTTATTGTCGCGACAAGCGCTGTACGATTGAGCTATTTCAATATTTTCGGCCTGATTGACGATAAAACCTACATGGGGCTGGCATTGGACAACAATGTTGTTATTCTTTCTTTTGTGTTCTTGTTTGAAGGCTTTATTGACCACACAATATTTTCAATAATACTTTATGCACTATTGATGGTGCTTCTGATGTTTAATTTGGCCAGTATACGAACACCCAAGTTTTCTGGAAATTGGTTTTATGTTCTTATTGTCTACACCTTGCTGATAACAGGTATCTATAGCTGGATTCAGTTGAACAGGGCTTAGCAGAATGAAAAAGGGCCGCCCGAGCAATCTCGGGCGGCCTGGGTCGTTTTAGCGGTCTTACATTTTCTGCATCTTGTTGAGGAACTCGGCGTTGGTCTTGGTCTTCTTGAGTTTCTCAATGAGGAGTTCCGAGGCTTCCTGCACATCCCGGTCGCTGAGGACGCGGAGAAGAAGCCAGATGCGCTGGAGGTCTTCCGGCGCGACGAGGCGTTCTTCCTGCCGGGTACGGGAGCGATTCACGTCGATGGCCGGGAAGATGCGTTTTTCCATCAGGCGGCGGTCAAGGTGGAGTTCCATGTTGCCCGTGCCTTTGAACTCTTCAAAGATCACGTCGTCCATGCGGCTGCCGGTTTCCACCAGGGCCGTGGCCAGGATAGTGAGGCTGCCGCCTTCCTCGATGTTGCGGGCTGCACCAAAGAAACGCTTGGGACGTTGGAGCGCGTTCGCGTCGATGCCGCCGGAAAGGACCTTGCCGCTGCTGGGCACGAGGATGTTGTAGGCCCGTGCCAGGCGGGTGATGGAGTCGAGGAGAATGACCACGTCTTTTTTGTGTTCCACAAGACGGCGGGCTTTGTTCAGCACCATCTCGGCGACTTGAATGTGACGCTCCGGGGGCTCGTCGAAGGTGGAGGCGATTACCTCGCCCTTCACGGAGCGCTGCATGTCGGTTACTTCTTCGGGGCGCTCGTCAATAAGCAGCACGATTACGGTGACTTCGGGGTGGTTGGTCGAGATGCTGTTGGCAATTTTTTGCAGCAAGACCGTCTTGCCCGTGAAGGGCGCGGCGACAATGAGTCCGCGCTGTCCCTTGCCCACGGGAGAGATGAGATCGATGATGCGCATGCCGATTTCTTTTTGCCCCACTTCGAGGGTGAAGCGTTCATCCGGGTGGATGGGCGTCAGGCTGTCGAAGATGATGCGCTTGCGGGCGATTTCCGGGGACTCGTTGTTGACCGATTCCACCTTGAGCAGGGCGAAGTAACGTTCGCCTTCTTTGGGGGAACGGACGTGCCCGGTGATGCCGTCCCCGGTGCGCAGAGAAAACTTACGAATCTGGGACGGAGAGACGTAGATGTCGTCTGGTCCGGGCAGATAGGAATAGTCTGCGGAGCGAAGGAATCCGAAGCCGTCGGGCAGGATTTCCAGCGTGCCTTCGCCGAAAATAGAGCCAGCTTTTTCGATGCTGCGCTGCAAGACGGTGAAGATGAGGTCTTGTTTTTTCAGACCCCCGTATTCTTCGATGCCAAGTTCTTCCGCCGCCTCGTTGAGCTGGGGCATGGTCATGGCTTTGAGGTCGGTTATATTAAGCTCTGGGCCATCCACGTGATCGGGGATAACCTCATTGGCCACATCCAGCACGGCGGATTGGTTGCCTCGCCGCTGTTGCGGACGTCCTCCTCCTCCGCCGCCCCGCCGCGGGCGGTTGTTTTGCTGGCTGCGGTTGTTTTGCTGGCCGCGACTGTTCTGTTGCGAACGATTGCTGCTGCCATTCTGGCTGCGCTTTTGTCCGCGTCCCTTGCTTTTCGGGCGCCCCTGGCCACGTTCTGTGGCGGTTTTCTCTGCCATGCTGATTCCTTTCGCTGTTCCTGTTTCCGTGAGATGCCCGACATGGGGCGGGTAGGGAGTGCAGGAACGCTAATGCTCCACTACAAGTGGTTTTGTTTGATATCTTGCTCAGCAAGAATGGTTACTTAAATAATGCCTTACTCTCAAAAGAAGGCCAATAAAAAGAAAGTGTCTCGTCATTTTCACGCACGTGGAAATTCAGAACACGACAGGTTTGCACCAAGTCGCCACTGGATCCCCGCGTTCGCGGGGATGACGTTTTTGGATTGTGGCTTTGCCACGCTAGTGTATCTCTGCCCAGTTATTCCCAACACCCACGTCAACTTTAATTGGCACGTTGAGCGTAAATGTGTTTTCCATGATGTCTTGCATCTGACGGGCCACGTCTTCAACGGTTGTTTCCGTTGTCTCCACCACGAGTTCATCGTGTACTTGGAGGAGGATCTGTGCGTCCGTATTGTGGAGGGCCTCGTCCAGCTTGATCATGGCCAATTTGATGATATCGGCGGCACTGCCTTGCACCGGCGTGTTAATTGCGACGCGCTCCCCAGCCCGCCGCACATTGGCATTCCCACTGTTTATATCGGGCACATAGCGTCGCCGATTTAGCAACGTGGTCACATAGCCCAACTTTTTGGCCTGTTCCATGGTGTCTTCGAGCCATATTTTGATGCCTGGATATTGCGCGAAGTACTCGTCAATGAATCGGGCGGCCTCGGCATTGCTGATTCCCAGGTTTCGGGCCAGCCCAAAGGCGCTGATTCCATAGACCACGCCAAAATTCACGGCCTTGGCCCGGCGGCGCATGTCCGGTGTTACGTTGTCCCGCGCTTCACCGAAGACCCGTGCTGCCGTTTCTGTATGGATGTCGGCATCATTTTCAAAGGCTTCGATAAGGTGGGCATCGCCGGAGAGGTGCGCCAGAATGCGTAATTCAATTTGTGAGTAATCCGCCGAAATCAGCCGACGGTCCGGCTGGCTCGGGAGAAAGGCTTCGCGGATCCGCTTGCCATAAGCGTTACGAATCGGGATGTTTTGCAGATTGGGATTGCTGCTCGACAGACGTCCTGTGGCCGCTACGGCCTGATTGTAGGAGGTGTGGATTCTATGGGTCTCAGGGTGGACCAGCCTGGGCAGTGCGTCTACATAGGTCCCCCGCAACTTTTCCAACATCCGGTATTCCAAGATTTTCTTGGGAAGGGGATGCGCGTGGGCCAATTGCTCCAGAACACGTTCGTCGGTGGAGTACCCCGTTTTTGTTTTACGGACCGGTTTCAGTCCAAGTTTGTCGAATAGGATGCCCTGCAACTGTTTGGGCGAATTGATTTTGAATGGCTCCCCGGCCACGTCGAAGATTTCTGCGGACAACGCCTCCAACCGTTGTTCTATTTCGGTTCGGAGGGTGTCGAAGACGGTCAAATCAACCGCAATACCAGTCTGCTCCATGCGTGCTAAAACGTGAATCAGCGGCAACTCGACATCAAAAAAAAGTGATTCAAGTTCACGATCCTTTAATTGTTCCCGGAAAATGGTGCGGAGTTGCCACGTGACATCGGCATCTTCAGCGGCATATGTACACGCAGCACGGATGGGAACGTGATTAAAGGTGACGGCTTTGGACCCTTTTCCTATGACATCAGAAATGGGAATGAGCTTCCGCCGAAGGTATTGAAGGCTAACCTCGTCTAAATTGTGCCTCAACTGGGAGGGATCTGTCAAGTACGATGCAATCATCGTATCCATGGTGATTCCGCGCAAGGGAATCCCGGCCCGCTCCAGCACAATCATATCATACTTTATGTTGTGGCCGACCTTGCCAATATTTTCATTGGCGAAGAGGGGGCGCAGCAAGCCAAGGGTCTCTTCGGGGGGGAGGGGTGTCAACTGGATGTACGTTGTAAGATCGTCCGGGTCCGTCATGTAGGTTAGAGATTCGGCGGTGTGGGCGATGGGGATGTAGTAGGCAGTCTCCTCATCGCAACAACAAGAGATGCCGACGAGTTCCGCCCGCATGGAATTGACGGATGTCGTTTCCGTGTCCACGGCAAAGGAACCCGCTTGCTCCATGCGTGTGATCATGTTGCGGAGCGCGTCCTCGTCGAGCACGAGTTCATACTCGCACTTGGGTGGCGCTGCATCTGTGGTTGGTGTGTTTTTTCCCGGGGCCAGCTCTTCGAGCAAGGTGTGGAAAGCGAAGCGCGTGAAGGCTTCGACAATATCGGCTTCTACAAAATCGCGTCGCGGGCAATCCTTTGGCGCGATATCCAGTTTTACATCGGTCTTGATGGTGACCAGCTTGCGGCTGAAGAAGGCTTGCTCCCGATCTTCGAGAACGCGCTCTTTCTGTTTGCCCTTGAGCTCATCGGTGTGTTCGTAAAGTCCTTCGAGGGAGCGATACTTTTCGAGGAGCCTCTTCGCGGTCTTGTCGCCGATTCCGCGCACCCCCGGGACGTTGTCGGCGGAGTCGCCGATGAGGGCGAGGGCGTCAACAACGTTTTTCGGGCCGACGCCAAAGCGCTCCCGCACATCCTCCTCGTCATACCATTTTCCACTATCGCCCTTTGAGGGGTCGAAGACTCGAATATGATCGGAGATCATCTGTTGCAGATCTTTATCGCCCGTAACAATGACGGCATCCATTCCGTCGGCCTCGGCCTGCACGGCCAGGGTGCCGATGACATCGTCGGCCTCGACACCCGTCACGACGAGCAAGGGAATATTCAATGCCTTGACCAAGTCGTGCATCATGGGGAACTGCACTTTGAGATCAGGGGGCGTCTCCTTGCGTGTTCCTTTGTATTCGGGATACATTTCGTCGCGGAAGGTCTTGCCCGGTGCGTCAAAGATAACGGCAAGATGACTTGGTTCGTGTTCGCGAATTAGTTTTAGAAGTATGCGGGTAAAACCGTAAAGCGCATTGGTGGGGTTGCCGTCGGTATCCGTCAGGGCTGCGCGGATGGCGTAGTAGGCTCGGAAGGCATAGGCCATGCCGTCGACGAGGAAGATGCGGTCACGCATGGGGTGCTCCATCGATGAGGGTGAGGATTTCACGGGCTGCGCTGGCAGATGCGCCGCCATCGCCCAGCATGGCATGTACTTCTTGGAGATCGCTCAGCATTTGTGCTCGTTCTGGGGATGGGTTTATCAGGGTAAGGACTCGGGGAAGGATTTGTTCGGTTTGGATGGTGCCTTGGATATATTCGGGAACAATCTCCCGGTCTGCCAGTATGTTTACGATACCGATATATTTAATGTCTACCAACAACCGGGCCAGCCAATACGTGACCGTCGTGACCTTGTACATGATAATCATGGGAACCCCGAAGAGCGCTGTTTCCAGCGTCGCAGTGCCCGATGCGACCATGCAAAAGCGTGCGGCAGAGAGGATATCGTACATGCCGCCGACCTGTATGTCCAGCGGGAAATTATCGGCGATTTTTCGGGCCTGTTCCGCACGCGCTTCGTTGACCACAGGGACGACAAAACGGGCCTCGGGATGGGTTTCGTGAAGGCCCAGGGCGATCTCGATCATGGGGCCGAGGAGACGCTTAATCTCCTGTTCCCGGCTACCGGGGAGTAAACCGATGACGGGAGCATCATCGGAAGCGCTTTGTGCGTGCTCATGACACGTTGCTGTTGGCGGAGCCAACGTCTTCTTGTTCCCCTCCTTGGTGGGGTTAGGGGTGGGTTTGCGTTCACGGCATGAGGGTGACGGCACCTCGTCATCCCCGCGAACGCGGGGATCCAGCGATGTTCGGGAAACGTCCTGCCGCGTTCTGGATTCCCACGTTCGTGGGAATGACGGTGTGGATAGCCTTTGGCTGTGCTCGTCGCCGTCGTGTTTATGTTTGTAGTTGCCAATATGATCCAGGAGGGGGTGGCCCACATAGGCGCAATCGAGATCCACGGCATCGTAGAGGTTTTTTTCAAAGGGGAAGATGACCAGCATTTTGTCCACGTATTTTGCCAGCGTGTGGATTCGTTTTTTCTTCCAGGCCCAAACCTGGGGGCTGATGTAGAAGACGATGGGGATGCCCAATTGGCTGATACGTTTTGCGAGGCGGATGTTAAAGCCAGGGTAGTCAATGAGTACCAGCGCGTCGGGCCGTGCTTGCTCTATTCGTTCGACCGCGTCCAGGAAGAGGCGGCGAATACCAGCAAATTTTTTGACCACTTCGGTGAATCCCATAATGGCATCGCCAGCGAGATCGTAGTGAAGCGTCATCCCAGCATCGGCCATGCGTTGACCGCCCAGGCCCTCGCACTCGATGTCGGGTGACTGGGCTTGAAGTGCGCGGATGAGGTTTGCGCCGTGTATATCGCCGGACTCTTCCCCGGCTACGAGGTAGATTCGTTTCACGGATGATCCCGAATAAAGTCCATAATGTCCTGGGCCAGTCGAAGTGCCTTGACGCCATCTTCACCGCTGACCACGGGTGTCTTGCCACGGCGCACACAATCGATGAAGGAGCGCAATTCCAATTTGAGGGGCTCGTCTTTTTCCACCGGAAGGGGTTCCATGACGATGTGTTCCATGGGATTCTCTCCCTTGGGGATGGGGCCCGGTTTCTTGCGATAGACCAAAACCTCTTGGGCGCTGTAGTCCGTGCTGAGGTAGGCGTTTTTCTCGAAGATTCTAATTTTCCGCATGGCATCCAGGGAGACCCGGCTACAGGTAAGATTGGCAACACAGCCCGAAGCGAAGCGAAGACGCACGTTTGCAATATCTTCGCTCTCGGAGAATACGGCAACGCCCGAAGCGTCGAGGGAAACGACCTCCGAGTGTTCCATGGCGAGGACGATATCCAGATCGTGGATCATGAGATCCAGCACCACGCTCACGTCGGTGCCGCGCCCAGGAAAGGGGCTTAGCCGGTGGCATTCGATGAAGCGTGGCGCTTTGATGGCTTCCGAGAAGGCCAGCACGGCCCCATTAAATCGTTCGATGTGGCCGACTTGGAGAATGCGTTTGTGCGCCTTGGCCAGCGCCACCATCGTTTCGGCTTCTTGCAGGGTGGGTGCAATGGGTTTTTCGACCAGTACATGTATCCCCGCTTCAAGCAATTCGTTAACTACCTTGGCGTGCGACAGGGTCGGTGTTACAACGGAAACGGCCTCAACGCCCGCCTTGATGAGGGGAGCAACGTCGGAGAAGCCAGGGACTCCAAAGTCCGCCGTCGCTTTTGCCCGGTTAGCCTCGTCGGGGTCGGCGATCCCCACCAGTTCGGCCCCGTCCAAGGCCCCGTAATTCCGGGCATGGTGATAGCCGAGGTGTCCAACACCGACAACGCCGGTACGAATAGGGGGCATCTTTATGTCCTTGCTGATTGTAAGCGTTGAATCAAGGTGAGTTATGTTCATAACCCAAGCATGAATCGCCTGATGAATTGATTTGAACCGAGAATGAAGGCAGGACCGCCGTTGGCCGCCATTAAATTATTCAGCCACAAAAGAACGCAAGGAGTGCAAAGAAGAATTGCTCTTTGAGTGCGATCTTTTTTGTTTGGCACGCAAAGGCGCTAAGACGCAAAGATTGCGTTTTGGGGTGCCACCTACACGCGCAGCCGCTTCGCGGCTAAGCTTGTGGGTGCGGGTTCGCGTCAGGACACTCGCGCCATATTTTGATGTCAAAAACGTGCGTTGCACGCCACCGAAACTGCTTCTGGAAACTCCTGACACATCCTGGTGCTCCACACCCACAAAGCCACTCGTACCTCGTGTCTGTGTAGGTGGCACCCATCGCTTCTCTTTACAAGGGGGCATATCTTTTCAAGCACCAAAGGCGCCAACCCCATTTCCTGAAAATCGCCCATAATCCCTATCGGAATCAGGATCTCTGGATTTGCGGCACAACGGAGTTTCGCAACCGTCCTTTACCCTCCCTCGTCTGTGGCGCCCGAAGGGCATCGTGATTTTTTACGGAATTACTTTGTCAGTCCGCGTTGGGAGTTGGCGATAAAATCGAGAAGCGTCTTCTTTTCGTTGCAATCGTCGATTTCCGACTCGATGCGCGACACCGCCTGACTGATGTTCAGCTTCGAACGATAAAGGATTTTGTAAATATTCCGGATCGTCTTGATTTGTTCCGGGGAGAGGCCGTTCCGCTCCAGGCCGATGGTGTTGGGGCCGAAGCAGCGTGCCGGGTGGCCTTCACAGAGCATATAGGGCGGCACATCTTTGTTGATACGCGCCATGCCGCCGATGAAGGCCATGGTTCCGATCACGCAGAACTGATGAATGCCGGTCAGGCCGCCGATAAAGGCCCGATCATGGATGGTTACGTGACCGGCCAGCGGGACACCGTTGGCAATAATCACATGATCGCCCAGCGTACTGTCATGGCCTACGTGGCACGTGGACATAAGCAAACAGTGACTGCCAATGCGGGTCTCTTTCTGGGTTTCTTCCGGCTCGCCATCGTAGACGGTGCTGGAGCTGACGGTGACAAACTCGCGAATAATATTGCTATCACCGAGGACGGTGCGCCCGGCTTTTCCGAGTTTGTGTTTTAAGTCCTGGGGCGTCACGCCCACTTGCGCGCCGCTGTAGGTACGATTGTTTTCGCCCATGACGGTGCCCGCCCCAATTACATTGTGGGGGCCGATGACGGAATTCGATCCAATATGGACGTGCGCTTCGATAATGCTGAAAGCCTGGACATCCACATTCGCCGCAAGTTCGGCACTGGGGTGGATGATGGCTGTTGGATGTATTGGCATACAACCTTCCGGCGGGTAATGGTGTGGGAGATGTCACCAGCGGGTTTGCGATTTTTTACCGAAGTTTGGCCTGGCTCCAGACGCCAAGGAACACCGCTGGGTGATTTGGGAGCTAATTATGCGGGATTCTCGTGATGCAATCAACCCGGAGGACACAAAAAAACTCCAAGACACACGGGCGGGCTTGGGGGAGGGGCGGTTCCGTTCCGAACGTCTTGGAGCATAGAGACAAAATAGATTTAACTGTTTGCACCGGGTTGAAAATCCCGCAGGGGCGATAGCGCAATCGCCCCTGCGAAGCTTAGTGTGGTTTCACCCTCTGAAGCGGAATCCATACTGAAGCTGCCGGTATATAGAAAGAAGTGTGCCAGTTTTCTGCCGGTAGGTTTAAGATGAGCTATAACAGCAGGTTGTGAAGATTCTGTGACACTCAAAGCCCTGTTGGGAGATGTCCGATGTATGTTTTTCGTACACTCGGTTCTGACCGATTTTAGGACATCACCAAAGATAGCCATATGTTTTGCGTCTACTCGATTGTTGGCGTACTATAGAGCAGATGATGTTCGTGTCCCGGCAGGGCATGTTTCCTGGATTAGACAGCACGTCGCGCCGGAATTGCGTTGTGGATTGGCAGAGAGCAGGGTGTGTGCCTATTGGCACGGGGCCGTGCTCTTGAAGCAGACGGGTGGCGGTTTTTATCCGTGGCCGGTGTTGCTGACTGGAGGAAGGGGCTTATGGGCATGCAGTTCATGATTACGGCGAAGGCGGGGTATACCCGCGGTTCGTCGTGGATAGTCGATCAGAAGACATTGATTATCGGTCGTTCCTATCGATGCGATATCGTCGTCGATGATGGCACGGTTTCTCGCCAGCACTGCCGCGTTATCAAAGTGCTGGACGGGATCCGTCTGGAGGACATGGGCAGCCGTAATCCGGCGCTTGTCGATGGCATCCCCGAGAAAGACGTGGTGCTCCAGGTGGGCGACGAATTCAGCGTTGGCCGCGCCGTATTTCTCGTGTCGGCCGTGACCACGCCCGGCGCTGCGCAGGGAAATGCCCACCATGACTCCGATACCATTTCCTTTGATCTCGATGGCCTGGGCCTGGACGGCATGGAGCAGCATGGGGCGTGGCCAGGTACGTCTGGGGATTACGTGCTCCTGTTTCGCTTCTGCCGGGTTTGCAGTCATTTGAAAACAGAGCTTTCCCTTGCAAACCAGATGGGGGCAATGCTCGGGGACCGCTTTAGTTCGTGCTTCGTAAAACTGCTTCGGGAAGAAGATGGCCTGTGGTCCGTGGCGGAAAGCCTGGGGGCTGCCTACGTGCCAATTCTTCCGGCGGAAACCATCGACAGGGCCCTGGATGAGCGGCGTGCTTTTTCCTTCACGGTGCCCGGGGATGACGTAGAGGAGCGATTCGTTTACTTGGCACCCTTGTTTCACGGGGACGCGGCCCTCGGTGTTGCCGTGTTGATGATGAGCGCTCCAGGGCAGGATGGTGACCGGGAAACGGTGCTTACCTTGTTCTCTGCACTTTGCGAGCTTGTTGGTTCCCACGTGCATGCGGCTCGCCAGCACGAAAACCTTGTAGAATTAAACAAGCGTCTCGCTGGGTCGAACGGAAAGGAGAGCATGCCGCTTGTCGGGCGCAGCGCGTCCATGGCCGCATTGCGAAGCTTGATTTACGAAGCCGCACGAACACCCCTGAATGTACTTGTTACGGGAGAGACAGGAACAGGAAAAGAGTTGATTGCCCGTGCCGTGCATCAGAACAGCGCACGTGCGGATAAGCCTTATATCGTCGTGAACTGCGCCGCTATTCCGTCCAATCTTTTTGAAAGCGAGCTTTTTGGCCATGAGCGGGGGGCCTTCACCGGTGCCCAGGGCGCGAAGCGGGGCTTATTGTCCCTGGCCGATGGTGGCATCCTCTTTTTGGATGAGGTAGGCGATCTCAGTCCAGAGAACCAGGCTCGAATTCTGCGTGTGCTTGAGCAAGGAACTTTTCGGCCTGTTGGGGCTACCAAAGAGGAGCAGGTTGACGTACGCTTTGTCGGCGCAACGAGTCGTACCGTGGAAGACGAGGCTTTTCGCGACGATTTGTACTATCGGCTGGCCGGGTTTGCCCTTCACGCGGTGCCCCTCCGGGAGCGGGTTGGCGATATCCCGATCCTTGCGCAGTATTTCATGGACTTGATGGCATCGGGCGATGAACGCCTTATCCACATTCTCTCCGAAGACGCCATCGGGGTTCTCTCGGGCTACTACTGGCCCGGCAATGTGCGCCAGCTGCGCAACACCATCGAGCGTATCGCCCATCGTACCGCCACGCCCCTTATCAACGCTGAAGATATCTGGCGCGACGGGCACATCACACGAAGGCCCACGGCAAGCGATGGTCCGCTGAGTACATTGGCCGAGATGGAACGCGAGCACATCTTGAAGGTGTTGCGCAATTGCGCCGATAACCGGGCTAAGAGCGCTCGCGTTTTGGGGATCAGTCGGAGCACGCTATATCTCAAGCTGGCGGACTACGGGGAGTCGGATTCCTCTTTGACGGGCGACTGACGCGGCGTATCGACGAACCAAATTGAGACGCGGAATCGGTGTCATTATTGACAGGTGTTGTCAGGCAGAGCAAATAGTGCTCATATCCGAGCGGCATATTGTTGTATTTCGATGTTTTGTCAATATACTAACAGAGATTTTTCTGCTTTTTTTTAGTGTTGACATAACTGCGAATTTATGCCTATTATAGAACCCGTGCCTGTTGGGATGCCGCTACTGACCGAGCGGTGTCGAGGAGATCGAGGGCTGTTTTGTCAGTGCTCGTTGGCGCGGGAAGGAGTCTAAGTGCTACCTACACACCAATTTTGCCGGTTCTGCGGTCGTAGCGGTGATCGGCGCGGGTTTACCCTTATCGAGATGCTTGTCGCGCTGACCGTTATCGGTGTCGCGACAACGGTCATGTTTAAGCTTTACCTGACCAGCACGAACCTCGGCAGCTTGGCCCAGCATCGTGCGTTGGCCGCCTCTATTGCCGAGGATCAACTAACGCGCTTGGTTGCCGAACCGGGCGGGTATGTTTGGGATCATAAGAATCCAGACGAGCAGGATCTTTTCCGAATCAAAGGCGACTTGGATGATCCCCGAGCGGGATCGAAGGTACCCCTTCCCGGTGTTCTCCTTTCGCTGGACGCATCCTATGCGCACCAGCAAAACGTGTTCGACAAGTACCGCTGGTCGGCTTTCGGTCGTCTGCCAGACACCACCGCCAGCTATTTCGAAGTTACCGTGAATGTGCATTGGAAACAGGCAGGTAAGACGGAAAATGTTGCACTTACCGCTGCCGTGCCCCGGTCCAAGGTGGATCCGACGTGGGCGGAGAAGTGACTATGACGAATTCCAGAATACGCCGTGGTTTTACCCTGCTCGAACTCCTGGTTGTTATGGCGGTCCTTTCGGTGGTGACGACCATTGGCGTACGTGCCTTCGGAAACATGGTCACGTTGTGGGGTGATACCTCCGCAAGCATGGAGCTGGATGCCAATTGCGCTTCCATATTCGGCACGATGCGGCAGGATCTGGAGCGCGTCGCTTCCGCCCAACGCACGGGGCGCTCCATCCAAGGGGTGGACCGCTTGGAGACGGAACAACTTGTCAATCGCTACAAGCCCGAAGATGACAGTATCGTATTACCTATTCGCCAGCGTAATCTGGGGACAGGGCCTTGGGAGGAGCTTGCGGTGAGGTATCACATCAATCGCGATGGGGGTGCCCTTGGGTTAATGCGCACCATTGGTCCCAATGACGGGACAACGCCTGCGGGTGCAACCCAGTTAATAGGCGAAAAGGTTGTCGCCATGAATATTGTCTATCTCAGCCACGACAACACTTGGGAAAAGGAATGGTCGCGGTCGGAATTGCCCGCCGCAGTTCGGGTGAGTCTTACGGTAAGTCTTCCAGATCGCCCCTTTGAGCAAATTTCACGGGAAGCCCTATTCCCAATTCATGTAAAGTGAGCCGTCTTATGCATGCTACCGAAATTGATGCCGTCACTGGTTTTGCGCCAGGCCACGGATCGTCGAAGGGTCGCCGCGGCGCGGCGTTGCTGTTTGCAATTTCCATGTTGGCCATTTTTTCCGCGATGGGCATGTTTTACGTGCGCTATATGGAATTGGAGATTTCGGAATCGGATTTTGAACTGCGCCAAAAGCGCGCACGCCAACTCGCTAATGCCGGGGTCGAGATCGCTGCGGCCGATTTGCAGCAGTTCCTGCAAAATTCAGGCGCACGGCCTGTGGATATGGCATCGCCTTACGCTATTTCGTTGCCCGTTTATCGTTCGATTGCCATGGCGGAATCGGCGATTGAGACGGAGGAGATGCCCGCGCCCCGGATCGCGGAAGTTACATTCACCATCTACGATGAAAGTGGCAAGATTAACATCAACCACGCGTCGGCAAGTGTTCTGCAAAAGGTGATGGGCCTGTCCGGCGAAGTTGCGAGAACTATCGCCGCGAGCGTTCCGCACGGTGGCGAGAACGCTGGTACGAGCTGGTTTCTTGATTTGGACGAGTTACTTGTGCGCGGTCTCGTACCAGCGGCGGATTTCAATGCCCAAGCAGCGGCACAACTGCTCACTGCCTATTCCGTAGTCGATCATGCCAATGCCAAAGGCTTTGTGAATGTGAATGTCCTCGCGCCAGCGGTGCTGGGCGCACTTCTTGAACTTACGCCAACACAAGTGACGCAGGTAAGGGCCAAGGGGCCATTCTCCGAGGCGGGCGCTCTTGCCCGGGCTGTGGCGGAGGCGCGCGGTGTTCCTGCGGAGACTGTGGTGCTCGATGCGTCTCTGGGTTTTCAATCCCGTTGCTTTCGCGTGGTCTGCCAGGGCCAGTATGGGAAGTTGCGCCCAGGTGTCGACGAAAACATGTACGCTACGGCCAGTACGGAAGAAAAGCGGATCTTTCTTATGAATGTAGCCGTAAGCCGGGTGGAGGCCGTTTTGCTTTTTTCGGCGGACGGGAGCTACGAGGTGATCCACTGGAACGTGGATGTTGGCAGTGATACAAATACGGATACAGATACAGATACAGTTGCGCCGGCCTGATGTGATCCCGGGCGCGACCTTGTGAATAATGAAATTGGCCCCTCTACGTGGGTCATCGAATAGTAACTCTGGAGAGGATGCCGTCTGATGGCTAACGAAGCCGAGAACCCAGAAGTCAGTGATGATGCCGCAGAAGGCGCTACCGCAAAGAAACCGGCGGCGAAGAAGAAGTCGGTCGCAAAGAAACGTGCCGCAAAGAAGCCGGCTGCGCGGAAGGTGACGGCGCGGAAAGTGGCCGCAAAGAAACCCGCTGCGAGAAAAATAGGGACGAAAAAGATTGATGTCAAGGGATTGGCTGAGGCGCTGGGTGGGAGTGCGGAAGGCGACGCACCCGATGCGGGTTCCTTCGTCGGAAAACCCATTGCGGTAAGGGCGGTGGCTGCCAAGCCGAAGACCGTTGTTGCCAAGGAGGGGAAAAAGACAGCATCTCGGGAAGAGTATACGGGGCCAGCGGCCAAGGTTACCTCCTTGAGTAGCGTGCGCAAGAGCGATGTTACCTATTTCCTTCGCCAACTTATCATGTTGTTGAAGGCGGGCACGCCCATTCTCCGTTCCCTGCAAACTCTTTCCAAGCGTGGAGAGAAAGCTAATGTCCGCGCATTGGTAGCGGATATTACCCAGTATGTAGAGGCGGGCAATCCGCTCTGGCAGGCTTTTGATCGCCACAGCAGGTACTTTGACCGCGTATTTGTCAACCTCATTAAGGCGAGCGAGGCCAGCGGTACGTTGATTACGGTTTTGGAGCGTGTGGTTGCCAGTCGCACGGAATTGGAGCTCATGCGAAAACGCGTGAAGGCCGCGATGTTTTATCCTGCTATCCTGGTTTTCGCGTGCGGGCTGGTTACGTGGCTTATTTCCAGTTTTGTAATCCCAGAGTTTAAGGATATGTTCAGCAAGGCGGACATAGAAATTAAGGGGATGGCCAAGTTTTTGTTCGATGCATCCGACACGGTTTCGAGCTATTGGTGGCTCCCCCTGATCATTGCGCTTGCCCTTTTTGTGGGGTACAAATTCGCGGTTGGCCGGTCGCAGTCCTTTCGGCTGTTGACGGATGGCATCAAGCTCCGCATTCCGGTTATGGGTCCTATCGTGAAGGGTAGTGCTCTTGTGGAGTTGACGCGCACGATGGCCCTGCTGATTCGTTCTGGTGTGCCCATGATGGCGACGTTGGAATTGACCCGCTCCTCGGTGGGTAATCTGCGTGTCGCACAAGCCCTGCAGGGAGTGCGTGACTCCATTGAACGGGGTGGTGGCATGGAAGCGCCCCTCCGCAAAGCGGCACCGGCCATACCCCACGTGGTGACAGACATGCTGGTGACCGGCGAGGAATCGGGCCGGGTTGATGAGGTCGCCGATCAGGTGGCGGACATCTATGAAAAGGATGTGGAAATTCTTACTGGCGGTCTGGGCGAGGCGTTGCAGCCGATTTTCACCGTCATCGTTGGTGTAGGCATCCTTTTTCTTTTCGTGGCCCTCTTCGGACCGTTGGTTGAGCTCATCGAGCAGCTTGGTTCCGCAGGCGCGTAGCCGCAGCAGGGAAACCTTGGATTAACGACTACAAACCGGGCGCTTCGAGAAATCGAAGCGCCCGGTTTCTGTTTCAATCGGCGTGGGAAGGGGGTCTCAGAGACGTACTTCCGAGCCGCATCAGGGACTGACACGGGCCACGCACTACCGTCACACTGAAATAACAGAACTTCATACGCTGAACCGTGTGGAAACAAAGGAAAACCTAAGCTCCGTGTCTGTCCCGTCGTTGGTGAAAAATACGTCGCTCCCTTCAGCAACAACGGGACAGACACGACCAATGTGATGGTACTACAAAAGAGGTTTTTTTCTGATTAAAGCGATTTTTCCTACTCGAAGAGCCTTTGATCGTGTCAGTCCCCAGGAGCCGTCTCTGCCAACCCCTACGAAACCGGCGTATCATCGGGTTGGACCATCTTCTGCATAGTCTCAATTTTCTTGAGCTTTCGCCAGAGTGTGTTGCGTCCTATGCCCAGTAGGCGCGCCGTTTTTGCCTGGTTGTTCTTGCAGCGGCGCAAGGTTTCCAGAATATGGGCCGACTCAACGGCCTCCAGCGTGCGAATGGGTCCCTCGTCGCTTTTCGGTGGAATCTCGTCGCCTGTTTGCGAGGCCAGAGCGCGTTGGACCATGATGCCGGCCTCGCCAGGCTGGAAGGGAAGGAAAATATACCCGAAAACCCCTTGGCGCATGGTTTGAACCGCCGAAGACACCTGCTCCGCTTTGCTGAGCACCAGGACGGCGGAGGTGGGTGACACGCGGGTGACGGCCCAACGCAGATCGTCGGAGATGAGCAGCGGCGTTCCCCGGTCACCGTCTACGATGGTGTGACCTTCGGCTTCCAACATGATCTTCAGGGTCATGCGGTTCGCCGGGTCATCAATCTGGAATCCGATTAACGCCATACCATGAGGCTACACCCATTCGCCCGAAATGTCCAGTCCAAAACGAGCGTTGGCGTTGCCCCCAACCCAGGGCGAGGGGCCGTCATCCTCGCGAACGCGGGGATCCAGTGGCGACATGGGGCAAACCCGCCGTGTCCTGGATTCCCACGTGCGGGCCTGTCGATTTACGCATTCGCCCCTACCGTTTGGAAGGAACGCCCGTATTCGTCATCCTCGCGAACGCACAAACCGCCGAAACTCACTGGATTCCCGCGTTCGCGGGAATGACACCGTGCCCTGACAGAACAGGAATGTAGGATTTGTTCGCCCCTTATACACTAAATCCTACTTAATCCACCGGCTCTGCCGTTCCGGCGTTAGTTGTTGGCATTCATACACTGCGCGGTGTGCGCCATGTTGTTCTAGTCCCGTAGGGACGACATATCGTAGCCCAGGCGTGAGCGAAGCGAACCCTGGGATAGCTCGAATGCAAGAGATGTTTAACCCCGAAGGGGTGGCATAGAGGTGTTGGGAATGTGTCAGGAGTTTTCTATGCCACTCCTTCGGAGTTCAGCCCTTCGTGCACCGGTCTACCCAGGGTTCCGCTCGTACCTCGCTTCACCGCTGGGCTACGATATGTCGTCCCTACGGGACTAACTGCTTTGGCTTCGTACCCTGAGTTTGACGAATCGGCCCCTTTTAGGGGCCCTCCTCATACCCCCGGCTCTGCCGGTGGTTACTAAATCGACAGGCCCGTGCGTGGGAATGACATGGCGCTTTCTTGTTTCCTATGGACTCTATTTGAGAACGGGGCGCTATGGAATTCGCTTCCGGTGAATGGCAATGCCCTCGCCATATTGCGGCTGGGTCGTCCAGAAAAGCCAGCCCGTCTCGCTTGCGAAGGCCGCGCCAAAGGACATCTCATAGAGTTGGGTATGGCGTTTCATGGTGTGTTTCAAGTGCTCGTTATCGAATGTGTGTGTTTCCAGGGTGCCCGTTTCGGTGGTATAGGTGAGGGAATGGTCTCCGGTCCACACATGCGAACTCCCTTCCAGTGCCCTGCCCCGGTTGCGGAGAAGCCTGTTTCGAACACGATCATTGAGATTTTCTACATAGCCCTGGAGCCACAAGAAGGGGGCCCGCTCTTCGTACCATACCTGTTTTCCGTCAGGAAAAACGGCCAATGTTGACAGGGGCCAGGGATGGCCCCGCAACGTATAGCTTTCTATCGCATTCGATAGCGGCTCAACGAACTCAAGACGTTGCTTCTTTTTGTCATAGTAAACCGCCCGTCCATCCCGTTCCATCCACGTCACAAATGTCAGGTTGGTGTCGGTATCTACCAGATGCCGGTCGATCCGATGGCCCGTTTCAACGTCCACGAAGGATCCGTCCGCCAGGGCCAGCAGGGTACCGTCGGGGGACAGATTGTTGACCAGATGGGAGGGGTTTTGCTCCGATGGACAGGCGTAGCTGCTGATGGTCTCCACCCCATTTTCGGAGAAACGAACAAAATCTATCCGTATAGTTTCCTTTTCCTTGTCTATAATGCGGAGGGCGATAAGGGCGTGATTCTTGCGAACGCGGATACCCACCGGATAGCCGGGCAACGACTCGTGTCGGAGTACGTCGAGGCCATCGTTGGCGGCATAGAGGGTGACGATGAGGGGTGTTAACGCACTATGGGTCAGGACACGGGTGCCGTCCGGGCTGACCGCGATCATGGCTTCTTCCACCTCGGTCGTGTGTATGGTGTGGGAAAGCAGCGGTTCCCCCAGGAGAACAGGCAGCAAGATGGCGTGCATGCCCGCCGCGAGAATGTACATGAAGGCCGTGAATCGTTGGGCTTGCGGCCCGGTCAATCCAGAGAGAATCCAGTGCCCAAGCAGGAAGACGGCAACGAACACACCCGGAATGAGGAGGAGGAACAGGGCTTGGGCCAGGGTAAAATCCAATACGCCCGACAGGAGCAGTATGATGAGGCGGGGCAGAAAGCCCAGCGCAAGGAAAGCTTGGACCGCCAGGAGTTTACCCCAGCCCGGCTTCACCCCGACCATGAGATAACACAAGAATACTGCCACGATGCCCATCTCCCCATAAGCGACTTGGGAAAAGGTCCCTATGCCGAAGACTTCATGGGCGACAGGCAATGGGAAGGGCAGAAGGAGACACAGGGCATTGCATAGAATCGTCTTGCGATCCCATTTGCGGGGTCTAGGCGAGTCTTGTTGCATTCCGATCTCCCGGATACCTGGTCGATTGCGGCGTGATGGGGCGATCTCCCTCATGGTGCGAGGCTACCATACCATATAAAAGTAGTACCATGGGGAAGCCTGTTTTATTCGTGATCGTGGAGATTTGATGTAAGCGTTCACAGCCACTGTTCCCGACGTTAATCTTGATTCTTATCCAAAGCGGCTCGGGGTGCCACCTACACGGACACGAGGTACGAGTGGCCTTGTGGGTGCGGGTTCACCAAAATCCTCTGGCTTATATATATCATCACCTGCGCAGACAACCCCACGCGGTCTTTTTTGTCGGCGTAATTTTTTCCAGATGGCTTGCACCCTTAAACTCCCCCGCTTCGCTCCTCCGTGTAAGGGTGGCGCCCGAAGTGTGCTGTGAACGCTTACGATTTGACGACCAGGGGGTTGGACATTCCAGCCTCCTGGCTGCCGCTTTCTGTTACCATGTCCCTGTGGAAAAACTATCTGCTGCAAACGGGAGTTCATCATGCAAGAAAGCAAACGCGAAGACCAGGACAGACGCCAGTTTCTAAAGACCGCAGCCACCGGTGCGGCCAGTATGGGCCTCATGGCCGCCAATAGCGCGGCGGAATCCGAAGCGCCGTTGCGCATTGGTCTCATCGGGTGCGGCCAGCGGGGTGCCTGGATCGGCGATCTGTTCCAGCAGCATACCACTACCAAAGTTGTGGCCTTGGCGGACTATTTCCAGGACAGGCTGGATGCCGCCGCCAAGAAACTGGATGTCCCGGCGGACCAGTGTTTCAGTGGGCTGACCGGCCACCAGAAGTTGCTGGCGTGCGATCTGGATGCCGTGGCCATTATCAGCCCCCCTTGCTTCCACCCAGAGCAAACGGTCGCTGCCTTGGCGGCGGGAAAACACGTCTACCTTGCCAAGCCCATCGCGGTGGACGTGGCCGGATGTTTGGATATCGAGCGGGCTGCTGCGAAAGTGAAGGGGAAACTGAGCGTACTCATTGATTTCCAGACACGGAACAACCCATCCTTCCGGCAGGCCGCGAAACATGTGCATGAGGGCATGATAGGCACGCCCATCTGTGGCCAGGCCTATTACCACACGGGTCGCCTTGGCTTGAAGGGCAAGCCCGATGGCGAAGTCGGACGGCTCCGCAACTGGGTTTTCGATCAGGCACTCTCCGGCGATATTATTGTGGAGCAGAACATCCACGTCATCGATGTGGCCAACTGGTTCATGAATGAACACCCCGTTAAAGCCCATGGCGTTGGCGGGCGGCGTGTCCGCACCGACATCGGTGATTGCTGGGATCATTTTATTGTGACTTACACCTATCCCGGCGAAGGCCTCATCGACTTCAGCTCCAACCAGTTCGCGCCGGGCTATAACGATCTCTGCGCACGGGTCTATGGGAGTTTGGGCACGGTGGATTCGCACTATGGTGGCAACGTCGAAATCGAAAGCAAATCCAAGCACTGGATTGGTGAAAAAACTGGTCGGATCTATCTGGATGGCGCGGTGAACAACATCGTGGATTTTCACCGAAGTATCACAGAGCAAAAACCCGTGTACGTCGTCGATGACGGGGTGAGCAGCACGCTCACTTCCATCTTGGGCCGTATGGCAGCCTACGAAGGACGCACCGTGACTTGGGATGAAATGATAGCGGGAAATCACCGCTATGATCTGAAGTTGAATCTACCGGCGGACGGCCCCCTTCAAGTCGCCTTTCCCGACCGTGGCAAGGCCTGAGAATTCGCACCCAAGATGAGCTTCGCCCACAGCCCAAGACCAGTGGGCATCTCTGGACATTGCGATGGGGAACGCTTAGGGACTGACACGGACCAAGCATCTCAGGCAGGTAGAAAGAGCATGCTTTTTACACAGAATCTCATGGGAGCAAGGTTGCTCAAAGGTCCGTGGCTGTCCCGTTGTTGGTGAAGAAATCTGTGAATCTTTCGCCAACGACGGGACAGCCACGCCCGTCAAGGTGTATCCCGTTGAATCAAAAGAATGCCCTGTAATTCCGTGTAAATGGGAATAATCTACGTTGTTCGGGGCGTGTCAGTCCCCGGACTTTGTGATGGAGTCGAAATTCTCGCCAACCCGACCGAGGTATGCTATCCTTCGCCCCGGTATCGGGATTCGGGGAAAAGAAGGTATGCTAACGTAGTGACGTCTCTCGCCCATCAACCGGATGAATCCCGCTGGACCGGTGTCCGCGAGATTATGGTCATGTCTGGCCCCATCATCCTGGGCTCTCTATCCTTTGCCATCATGGAGTTTATTGACCGGGTCATGGTCAATAAGCTGGGGACGGAAGCTTTGGCGGCCATCGGGTCCGCCAGCATTTGGTCCTACACCATGAGCACCCTCGTTCTGGGTGTCGTGGGGTGTGTGGGCACCTTTGTGGCCCAGCGTCTCGGGCGTAACGAAAACCGCCTTTGCGGTGCCTATGCCTGGCAGGGGCTTTATCTGTCCCTTATTGCCGGACTTACCGCCGTTGCCTTCTATCCCATTGCGCCCTATCTTTTTGGGCTCATGGGCCACGAACCCGAAGTAACCCGGCTGGAGCTGGTTTATTTTCAGATTCGTCTCTTCAGTTATCTCCCCCTGGCCTTTGTGACGGCCCTGGCCACTTTTTTTCAGGCGGCGAACCATTCGGTGGTGCCTATGTTTGTGGCTATCGTGGTTACGGCCCTCAATAT